>JAYTIS010000085.1:0-4020 GCA_043731725.1 Novosphingobium sp. | reverse complement strand
GCGGCTTGCAGTTTGGCCCCCAGCCCGTGAATCGATCCAGTGTCAGCGCCCGCCATCAGCGAGCCATCGGCGCGCACGGTTGCAGTAATCCGGCGTTGCTTGTCCGACAGCACGGTCCCCGGGGCGATCCACCCGGTTTCGACCAGCGTCCCGAAGGCGACTTTGGGCGCCGAACGCGCGCTTTGCATCGTGGTCAGCGCGCTTTCATCGAGCGGCAGTGCCAGTTCGATCCGTTCGAGCGCGGCCTGGCGATAAATGCTTTCACGCTCGCAGCCGATCCACTCGCGCCCCAGCCGTTTGGCCACCGCGCCGGTGGTGCCGGTTCCGAAAAACGGATCGAGCACCACGTCGCCCTTGTTCGACGTGGCCAGCATCACGCGGTACAGCAGCGCTTCGGGCTTTTGCGTGGGATGAACCTTGGTACCGCCGCGCTTAAGCCGCTCCTGTCCGCCGCAGATCGGTAGCACCCAGTCGCTGCGCATCTGCAGTTCGTCGTTGAGCGTCTTCATCGCGCGGTAGTTGAAGGTGTACCGGGCCTTCTCGCCCATGCTCGCCCAGATCAGCGTCTCGTGCGCGTTAGTGAAGCGGGTGCCTTTGAAATTGGGCATCGGGTTGGCCTTGCGCCAAACCACGTCGTTGAGGATCCAGAACCCCATGTCCTGCAAGATCGCACCGACCCGGAAGATGTTGTGATAGCTGCCGATGACCCACAACGAGCCGCTCGGTTTGAGCACCCGGCGCGCTTCCGCGAGCCATTCGCGGGTGAATTGATCGTAAGCAGCGAAACTGTCGAACTTGTCCCAGTGATCGGTCACCGCATCGACATGGCTACCATCGGGCCGCGCCAAATCGCCCCCCAGTTGCAGGTTGTAAGGCGGATCGGCGAACACCAGATCGACCGATGCAGCGGGGAGATTGCGCATTGCCGCAATGCAATCACCGTCGAGGATTTGGCTTAATGGCAAAGAGGCTGGCAATTCAGGCCGCACAACCTCTTTTGCCGCGCGCAGCCGCGCTTTCTGTCCGACCAGCAACTGACCCATGATTGCCCTAAAACCCCCAAAGTTATCCACAGGGTGAGTCCTGACGAGTCTCCCGTCAAGCGGAGACTCGCCGGAATCCTAAGGAATCGTGGTTAAGCAAGTGTGAAGAAAGTGGAACGGAACGAGTCCGACACACGATGTGGATACCGACTGCCCTGGGTGACCTCGATATCTAGTGGTGTGGCTCCAGGGACTCTGAGCGGAAAAATACACCTCCCCCGTCTTTTGAAGGGGGCCTAGAACAATCCCCATTGGGCCACCGGCGCGAAGCTCTGGCGATGGAGCGGGCTCGGTCCATGGTGTCGCAAGGCTGCGAGGTGTTCGGCGGTGCCGTAGCCCTTGTTGCGCTCCCAGCCATAGTTGGGGTGTTGCACGGCATAGTCCCGCATCAGCCGGTCACGGTGTTCCTTGGCCAGGATCGAGGCGGCCGAGATGCATGGTTCCAGCCCATCGCCACCAACGATCGCGCGCGCGTGCCAGCGCCATTGGGGTACCCGTCCGTGTGGGGTGTGGTTGCCATCGATTAGCACCACGTAGGGTTCGGTCCCCAAGGCCGCGACAACGGCGGCCACCGCGCGGGTCATCGCCAACATGGTCGCAGCAAAGATATTGATCCGGTCAATCTCGTCAGCGTCGACTACCCCAAGCGCCCAGTGGCAAGTCGCATGGATTTGCGGCTCAAGCACCGCGCGACGTTTGGCTGAGAGTTTTTTGGAGTCGTCCAGCCCCATTGGCACTGGCGCACCTAGCACGCAGGCCGCTGCGACCACCGGCCCAGCCAGCGGGCCGCGCCCGGCCTCGTCAACGCCGATCACCAGCGGGTGAAGTATCAAGCCCATCGCCAAACCTTGCCCGCCGCTGAGCGGTAACCGCAAGTGCCAAACGTTTGCTATCCACCTTTGCCTTGCACGGTCTGGCCCCCTCGCCTATCGGCGCGCGCTGATGTCTGAGACCGCCACCCTTGTCCCGCTCGACAATGTCGACCCTGCGCTGATCGAGGCGCTGCTTGACCGTGCGTTCGAGCCGGAGCGCCGCACCCGCACTGCCTATCTGCTGCGCGCCGGGCTCGATTGGCTGCCGCCGCTCAGCTTCGCCGCGATTGACGGCGACGATCGGTTGGTGGGTTCGATCCAATGCTGGCCAGTGGCGCTGACCGATCCGCAGGGCCAAGCGCACCCGCTGATCATGGTCGGCCCGGTCGCGGTGCTGCCCGAAGCGCAAGGCGGCGGTTTTGGCCAGGCGCTGATGAACGCATGCCTCGCCGCGCTGTCGCCCGACGCGCCGCTGCCGCAGGTGATGATCGGCGATCCGGAATATTACGGCCGATTTTGGGGTTTCAGCGCTGAGCACACCGGCGGTTGGACGCTGCCGGGGCCGTGGGAGCCAAGCCGGTTGCTGGCGCGGGCAGTCAAGTCGGCGGTGCTGCCCAGCGCCGGGATGCTGGGGCCGTGGCGGCGCTGAGCCGTTTCACACGAACAATTGTCGCGCGTGCTCTGATCTGGCATCGCACCGCCAATGCCCTATGAACCGCCGCCCGAACTTGCCGCTTTGTCGCTTGAGCAGATTGCCGACCTGGCGGCGGCGCGCAAGCTGCCGCCGGTCGACCAGTGGCACCCACAGGCGTCGTCCGACAGCCTGATGCAGATCAAGGCCGACGGCCGGTGGTTCTACGATGGCGGTGAAATCAAGCGCGCTGCGATGATCCGCGCTTTTGCCAGCCTGTTATGGCGCGATGCTCACGGTCAGCACTGGCTGGTAACCCCGCATGAGAAGCAGTCGATCGCCGTGGAAGACGCCGCATTCATTGCGGTTGACGTCGTGCAGCATGCGGGGGCGCTCATCTTTCGACTGAATACCGATGACACAGTCGTGGCCGGGCTCGATCATCCGCTGATCGCGCGCGGAACGGCGGACCTGCCAGCGATCTACCTCGCGGTGCGCCACGGCACCGGGGCGCGGCTCAATCGCAGCACCTGGCTGCAGCTGGTCGAGCTCGCCGATGCCCAGCTAACCGTGACCAGCCAGGGTACGACTTTCTCGCTGGTGCCGGGATGAAGGCGCTGGTTGAGCGGCTGCAGCGTCTCCACGCCGAGGGTCATGCGGCCGAAACCGAGCACCGCGACGAACGCCACTTCGCCGCCGACCAGCTCACCCCCGCCGCCGTGCTGGCCGCGATCACCGCGGGGCCGCGGCCCAGTTTCCTGCTGATCCACCGCCCCTCCAACATGCGCTCGCACCCCGGCCAGGTCGCGTTCCCCGGCGGCAAGATCGATCCCGGCGAAGACGCAGTCGAGGCCGCCTTGCGTGAGGCGAACGAGGAACTGGGGATTCACGCGCGCGACGTAACCGTGATCGGGCCCAGCGACACCTACCTCAGCGGCAGCGGCTATGCGATCACGCCGGTGATTGCAGTGATCCCGCCCGATCTGGAACTCAACCCCAACCCGACCGAAGTGGCGCAGTGGTTCGAAGCGCCGGTCGATTTCGTGTTCGATGCGGCCAATCATGCCCAGAATTCGGCGGTTTGGCAGGGGCAGGAAAGGCGCTACATCGAGATTATGTGGCAACACCACCGGATCTGGGGCGTGACCGCCGGGATTATCGCCAATCTGGCGCGGCGGATCGCGTGGTGATTGCTGCATTGTCTTGTTTCGCCCCCCCACCTGCTCATGCTGAGCCTGTCGAAGCACGCACGCAACGGCAGCCACAGCGCGTGGCCATCGACAAGCTCAGGCTGAGCGAGGTTTGGAATGGGTGAGCGCTTGCCACAAGCCGATTGGACCAAGCGCGCTGACCTCGCCGCGCTGCTCGCTGCGTTGGGACCGGGCAATGCGCGCTATGTTGGCGGGGCGGTGCGCGATACCTTGCTCGGGATCGCGGTCAAGGACATCGATCTGGCCACCCCGCTGGAGCCGCGCGAGGTGATGCGGCGCTTAAAGGCGCAAAGCATCCAGGTGGTGCCAACCGGGATCGACCA
>JAYTIS010000084.1:0-6239 GCA_043731725.1 Novosphingobium sp. | reverse complement strand
GTCGCTCTTCCCAGCGCGGGGCCATGACCGCCGGATCAAGCAGGCTAGCCTTACTGATGACGTGGCGCGCCTTGATGCCGCTGGCTTTTTCGATAAATTCGACCGAGCTTGGTTGCAACTCGGCCAGGGTTCCGGCGGCGATCTTATCGGCATGCTCGGCATTATGCGCCGCCACGTAGGCGTTGAAGCTGGCAACCAGTTCATCGTTGTTAATTGAATCCGGCGGGGTGTACAGCCCGGTCGCCGCGATCACAGGAGTGATTTCGCTCATGCCCGATGGTCTAGAGCCCCACGCCGACGACGACAAGGCCGAGCGCGGTGCAAGCCGATCTTAACCATCAAATGCTAATTCGCGCGGATGAAACGGCTTCGCGCAATCCCTATCGAAATCAGCTTTACGGGCTTCGTGCTGGGGGCGACGTGGCTGATCGGTCGGGCCATCGGCGTCCCGATCAACCTGCCTAGCGGCGATCGCGCGCCGTTTATCGACCTTCATTACATTTACCCACTGCTCGGCGTTGCCATTTGGGGGCTGTTCGTGCTGGTTGGTCAGCGCAGTCGTCTGGCCTGGAATTATATGGTTGCCTTGCCGTGCTACGCCATCGTGCTGGTCTGCCATTTCAATCTAAAATTGTGGTGGCCTTTGATCAATCCGGTGCCGTGGGATTCAGAATTCTGGAAGATAGATCAATTCCTCAGACCAATTATCTTCAGCGCTTTCAGAGCGCGCGAAGCGATGGTGCCGGTGTTTGGGCTTGGTCAAAACGCTTACATGATCACCTTCATCATGATGTTCTACACCAGCTTCAGCGTCCACGCATTGCAGGGCCCAAGCCAATTCCGGCGCCTGTTCTTGTCCGCGCTGTTTTTCCAGGGCATCGGCGGGTTTTGCTTTCTGGTGATGCCAGCGCTGGGGCCGTTCACATTCGAACCTGGTCTGATCATGCTGCACAGCGAAGCACAGCGCGGCATGCTGGATACCTATCACCAGATCGTCGCCGGTGGGCCCGACTGGATCCGTGCCAATGGCAGCGCTAATCTGACTGCAGGACTGGGCGCGATGCCCTCGCTTCACGTCGGCGGCGCATTTCTATTTCTCTACTTTGCCTGGCGGCACGCCAAAATTCTGGTCCCGGTCTATTCGATTTTCTTCGCTTTCATCTTGGTCAGCGCGGTGGCAACCCGCTGGCATTATCTGATCGATCTGCCGTTTGGCCTGATGCTGGCAGTTGTGTCGATTAGGTTTGCCGAACTGATTGAGCAGGGCATCGACGAGCCGCTGGGTTCCGCCGATTTCAGCCAGTACAATTGGGGTCAGCTGCTCGCGCATGCCGGGCGGGTGCGCGCGCTGGTCCCCAATGTTGCTCGAACGACGAATTTCAAACCCTGATTCGGCCTCAGACTGGGTGGTGGACAGGGGTGGATTCGAACCACCGTACGCTCTCGCGGGCAGATTTACAGTCTGCTGCCATTAACCACTCGGCCACCTGTCCACACCAGCTAGCCGGTATCGGGTCGCCCCGATTTGAGCGCCCCCGCAAGGGGGCCGTCCGGCCGAGGAAGCGCGCCAATGCCGAACAGAGCCTTGCCTGTCAATGGGGTGACTGGCAGGGGGGCGTGATGAACCAGGTCTTTGCAACATGAGCCGCCCTACCGATGAAAAGCCCACACGCGCGCTGCGCGGCCGCGCCGGCCGGATGAAAGGCGGGCGCGGCTCTGGCCAAGCCAGCACCGGTGCCGTGCGGCTGTGGGGGCGCCATGCGGTTGAGGCCGCGCTGCTCAATCCCGATCGCCAGCACCGTAAGCTGTGGGCCACCCGGGAAGGTGTCGCTTCGCTGGATGGCGAGCTGCCCGCCGATTTCAAGGTTGAATATGCCTCCCCCGCCGATCTCGCCCGGCTAGTCGCGCGCGACGCACCGCATCAAGGGCTGGTGCTCGAATGCAATGCGCTCGAAGACATTTTCCTCGAAGACGTGCTTGGCGGCGAGGCGTCGCAGCCGTTGCTGGTGCTAGATTCGGTGACTGATCCGCACAATGTCGGCGCGATCCTGCGCTCAGCCGCGGCGTTCGGAGCCGCCGCGATCATCACGCAAGACCGCCACGCCCCGCCCGAATCCGGGGTTGTCGCAAAGAGCGCCTCGGGCGCACTAGAGATCGTGCCGTGGGTCCGCGTGGTCAATCTGTCGCGCGCACTCGATGAGATCGCTGAGGCGGGATACTGGCGAATCGGGCTCGACGGCGCGGGTCCGGGCACTTTGGCCGATGCCTTGCCAACCGGCCCAGTTGCATTGGTACTTGGCGCTGAAGGCGAAGGCATCCGCCACAATATTGTGCAGCACTGCGATGCGCTGGCTCGACTACCGATCAGCAGTGCCATAGAAAGTCTCAACGTTTCAAACGCCGCCGCGATTGCGCTCTATGCAATTGCGACACGGGGCTGACATGTAATCGGGGGACATGACTATGCTTGGTGCGATCAACCTTAGGCGCGGCGTGATGGTGCTGGTCGTAGCGGGTGCGGCAATGTTGCTGTCGGCCTGCTTTGTCCTCCCGGGCAAATTCGCCGCGACGCTGGACCTGCGCAAAGACGGTCATTTCAGCTATACCTACAAAGGCCAGATCGTCATCCTCGGGCTGACCAAACTCGCTGAAATGGCAATGGCGCAAAAACCCAAGGCCGAATTCTCACCCGCAACCTGCTACAAAAAGGACGAGGTCACCGAACGGACCTGCACGGCAGTTGAAACAGCCAAGCAGAAGACCGATTGGGACGCCGAACAGAAGACCACCGCTGAGCGCGAATCAAAAGATAAGGAAATGATCATCAAGGCGCTGGGCGGCGTCGATCCGACTGATCCGAAGTCCGCCGCCGAAATTGCCGCGCGGCTGAGCGGGCAAGCTGGTTTCAAGAGCGTGATCTACAAGGGCAACGGGTTGTACGATGTCGACTACAGCATGGCCGGCCTGCTGAGCTATGATTATGCGTTCCCGACGATCGAACGCATGCCGCAAGTGCTCCCGTTCATCGTGCTCAATCGCCGCGCCAACAGTGAAGTGCGGATCGGTTCGCCGTTGATGCAGCAAGCCGCAATGTCGATGCCGGGGGGCAATGCTGCGCAAATCTTTGCGCAGATGGTTGGTGGCAAGGATGGGAAAAAGCCCGGCGAAATGAATGATTTCGCGGTTGTGGACGGGCATTTTACCCTGATCACCGATGGCGTAATCCTGTCAAACAACACCGAGCACGGGGCCAAGCCGGTCGCAGGCGGCAAGCAGCTCGACTGGGATATCAACTTCATGACCGCTATCTCACCGATGGCGCTGATCGGGTTGGGGAATTAGCAACTGCGCCGACGCAAACTACTTCTTTAAGCACAGTTGCCCGGGTTCGGGCTGAAGGCTAGGCGCTATCTATGTCCGACGCCGTTTCCCCCCTCGCCCGCCCCTTCCCCGCAATGCCACCGATCGCAGGCGTCACGCTGCGCGTGGCGCGCGCGGGATACAAGGACTGGGGCCGCTGCGATCTGACCTATGTCGAGCTAGCCGATGGTACCGCTGTGGCCGGCGTGTTCACCCGCAATGTCTGCTGTTCTTCCGAAGTCGAGCTGGGTCGCGCCAACATTGCACAAGGCCGCGCGCGGGCGCTGGTGGTAAATGCCGGCAATGCCAACGCCTTCACCGGTTATCGCGGACGCGAGGCGGTTGAGGCGATCATAGCGCAGGTCGCCGCGCACCTTGGCTGCGCACAGGAGCAGGTGTTCGTCTGCTCGACTGGGGTGATCGGAGTGCCGCTGCCCAAGGACAAGGCCAAGGCCGGGATCGAGGCGGCACTGGTCGCTGCGGCGTGCAGCTGGGAGGACGCGGCCAATACAATCGGCACCACCGACACCTTTGCCAAGGGCGCTTTGTCCATCGCGATGGTCGGCGGCAAGACCGTGACGCTAGCCGCGATCATCAAGGGCAGCGGGATGATCGCGCCCGATATGGCCACCATGCTGGGCTACATTTTCACTGACTGCGCGATTGCTCCAGCATTCCTGCAGGAGTTGCTCAGCGCGGCCAACCAGCAGACATTCAGCTGCATCACGGTCGACAGCGATACCTCCACCAGCGATACTGTGCTGGCTTTTGCCACCGGCGCGGCGGGCCATCCCGAACTGACCAGTGTGGATAGTCCCGGCGCCGATGCCTTTGCCGCTGCGCTCGGCGATGTCTGCCGCCAGCTTGCCCACTTGGTCGTGCGCGACGGAGAAGGTGCGCAGAAATTCATCGCGGTGAATGTCACGGGCGGAGTTAGCGATGACAGCGCGCGGCGGATCGGCCTCGCTGTGGCCAACTCGCCCTTGGTCAAAACTGCGATTGCCGGGGAAGACGCCAATTGGGGCCGCGTGGTCATGGCGGTGGGCAAGGCTGGCGAACCTGCTTACCGCGACCGGCTGTCGATTGGCTTCGGCGGGGTATGGGCAGCGCGCGAGGGGCAACCGCTAGCCGATTATGATGAAGCCCCGGTCACCGCGCATTTGCGCGGGCAGGAGATTTCCATCGACGTCGATCTGGGCCTTGGCGCAGGCCGCGCCACTGTGTGGACCTGCGATCTGACGCACGGCTACATATCGATCAATGCGGATTACCGAAGTTGACGCTGGCTCTGACCGGCGCAGTGGCGGCGCTGATGCAGGACGCCGCCGAACGCGCAATCCTGCCGCATTACCAGACCCTCACCGCCGATCAAATCGATACCAAGGCCGCCGACGACGTCGTCACCATAGCGGACAAGGAAGCCGAACTGATCCTGGCCCAGGGGCTGGCAAAGATCTTGACCGAAGCGGCGATTGTTGGCGAGGAGGCCGCGCACGCCGATCCCGCGCTGCTGGAACGGCTGGGCGACACGCTGTGCTGGATTATCGATCCGATCGACGGGACCAACAATTTTGCCAAGGGTCAGCAGCCGTTCGGGGTGATGGTCGCGCTGGCCGAGGCGGGCGAGACGATTGCCGGGTGGATCTATGATCCGCTTTCAGGACGAATGTGTCACGCGCATCGTGGCGGCGGTGCGTGGATTGGCGAAGAGCGAATTACGGCGTGTCCGACCGGAGCTGAGCCTCCCATTGCCGCAGTTTCGCTGGTGTTCATGGATCAGCTCAAGCGCGCCGCCATGCGGGACCACATCGCCCCGCATTACACGCTGGTCGATATCCCGCGCTGTGCTGCCGAACAGTATCCGCGACTGGTGCTGGGGGTGAATGACCTGTCGATCTTCGAGCGCACGCTGGCCTGGGATCACGCCGCCGGGGTGTTGTTCGTCAACGAAGCCGGCGGCAAAGCTGCGCGCCCTGACGGGCGGCCGTACAGGGTCGACGAGACGCACCTACCAGGGCTGATCGGCGCGGCCAGCCCGGCCCTGTGGCACGGGTTGGCTGAGCGCTTGGCAGTGATCTAAAGCTCGCTTTCGAGCCAGGCCTTGAGTTGACTTTTAGGCGCCGCGCCCAGTTTCTGCGCGACCGGCGCGCCATTCTTGAACAGCACCATCAACGGGATCGACTGCACCCCAAATTTGGCCGGAGTGTCAGTGCTTTCCATGATGTCCATTTTGACGATCGAAACTTTGTCCCCCAGCTCCTCGCTGATTTCTTCAAGGCTGGGACCGATCATTTTGCACGGACCGCACCATTCGGCCCAGAAATCGACCAGCACCGGCTTGTCGGACTGGAGCACATCGGCGGCGAAGCTGGCGTCGGTAACGGCTTTGGTGGCCATGGGAATCTCCTAAGTGTGGCGCTCAATCTAAGATGCGCGGGCGCAATGGCAACGCCCCAAAGCGAAAACCTTTATTGTGCGCCGCCCAATCCGGGCTTGTGCGCAGCGATCAGCGCGGCGGGCAATTCCAGTAGCATCGGCACCTGGGTATAAAGCAGCGCCGCGCGCACCGGGCGCCCCGGATAGGTGACCTCTAGCGCAGCCGCATAGGCCGCCATCTGCCGCAGGATTGCCACCGGCACCGCATCGAGACTGACTGGCGGACGCCGCGCAGACTTGAAGTCGATCAGATCAATCCGCTCGGCCGTGATCCGCAGCCGATCAATCGTTCCCGCGATGACTTGGTCACCAACGGTCGCCGCGATCGGCACTTCGGCCAATGAGCCCGGCGCAAACAGCTCGGCCCAGCCGGGATGCGCCAGCACCTTGAGCGCAACTTGTGCCATCTCGGCTCGCGCGGGAGCGGTAAAGTCACCACCGGC
>JAYTIS010000083.1:0-4035 GCA_043731725.1 Novosphingobium sp. | reverse complement strand
GCACCAGCGGCGGCAGCCCGGCTTCAACCTTATCGTCGCCGAACCGGCTGATCAGCGTGATCCGCCCGGCTTCGCGCGCCGGGTTCAGCAAGTCGAGCTGGCGCAGCAATTCGTCCGGGCTCATCGAAGGCCCGCACTTCATCCCCAGCGGATTGTCGACCCCGCGCAGAAATTCGACATGCGCCGAGCCTTCGAAGCGGGTCCTGTCACCGATCCACAGCATATGCGCGCTGGTATCGTACCAGTCGCCAGTCAACGAATCCTGGCGGGTCATCGCCTGCTCATAGGCCAGATGCAGCGCCTCGTGGCTGGTGTAGAAGCTGGTGCCCTGCAACTGGGGCACGGTTTGCGGATCGATCCCGCAGGCGGCCATGAAGTCCAATGCCTCGCCGATCCGGTCGGCCATTTGCGCGAACTTGTCGGCCCACGGGCTGCGCCCCATGAAATCGAGCGTCCACTGGTGAACCTGGCGCAGATTAGCATAGCCGCCGGTGGAGAAGGCGCGCAGCAGGTTGAGCGTGGAAGCGCTTTGCGAGTACGCTTGCAGCAGCCGCTGCGGATCAGGGATGCGGGCTTCGGGGGTGAACTCGATCCCGTTGATATTGTCGCCCAAATAGCTCGGCAGCTCGACCCCGTCGATCACCTCGGTGGCAGAACTGCGCGGCTTGGAAAATTGCCCGGCCATGCGCCCAACCTTGATCACCGGTTGCTTGCCGGCGAAAGTCAGCACCACCGCCATCTGCAGCAGCACGCGGAAGGTATCGCGGATATTGTTGGGGTGGAACTCGGCAAAGCTTTCCGCGCAATCGCCGCCTTGCAGCAGAAAGCCTTTGCCCGCCGCCACTTGCGCCAGATCGGCCTTGAGCGCACGGGCCTCGCCGGCAAACACCAGCGGGGGAAAATTGGTCAGGATTCCGGTGACCCGTTCGAGCGCGGCAGCGTCGGGATAGCTCGGCAAGTGCCGGGCTTCCTCGTTCTGCCAGCTATCAGGGGTCCAGTTCTGCGCCACGTTGTTTGCTCCGGTTCACGAAAGCGCGCGCCATAGCCCGATGCGCGCACGATTGCAAAACCTGCAAAGCAGCAGGCCATGCTCGTGAAATTTTATTGCTCAGCCAAAAGCAACAATCCTATCGTCCAGCAGCGCTGACAGATGACAGCGCTGCGGTCAGCGATTGGTCTTGCGGCAATACGGCCATGCGCCAACTGGTGGCGCGAGTCAGATATTTGCGCGCCAGTGCCTGCATCGCCGCCGGAGTGGTCTCGGTATAATCAGCCATCATCCCGCGCACCGTCCCAAAGCGCGTCGGATCGCTCGTCGCACCTTCGATCAGGAACATGAAGAACGCACTGCTGGTTGAGGCGCGGGTGAGCTGCTGCTTGAGCGGTTCGGTCACCCGGTCGAGCTCATCTTGGCTGACCGGTTTGGCGATCAGGTCGGCGGCAATCTGGTCAGCGGCGGTGAAGAATACCGTCACCGCCTTCGGCTGCATTTGCGAGGTGACGAAAACCATTCCGCCGCTGTCTAGGTCCACAGGCCAGTCATTGGCCACTTGCGGCGAATAGGCCTGGCCCAGTTTTTCGCGCATGGCATCGAGGATCCGGGTCTGCAGCAGCTGGGTAAGGATTTCGAGTTGGCGACTTTCGCGCACATTGGCGATCCCGCCGCTGGTCGGCCAGGCGATCAAGGCGGCCGCCTGGTTCCGGTCGCCGTGGTGATACAGCAGCACCGGATCGAGCGACGGCGCCAGGGTATGTGCGCTGGCGGGCGCAGTTCCTGCCGGCAGATCACCCCGCGCAGGCAAGGCTCCAAAGGTTTTGGCCAGCGCGGCGATTGCCGCATCGCGTTTGAAATCGCCAAACAACTGGATCTCGATCGGCCCTTGCGCCAGGATTGGGGCCCACACCTGCCGAAAACCATCGGGCGTGGTGGCCTCAATCTGCGCCGGTGTCGGGGTTTGGAACACCGCGTTCTTGCCGCGTTGATAGAACTTGAGGTCACGCTCCAGCACGCCTTGCGGGCTGGTGGCAAAGCTCTCGTAGTTGATCTTGGCTGCGGCCTGCGCGCGCAGAACCGGGTTGGCATCCCACCGCGGCGTGGCGAATTTGGCGGCCATCAGGTATAATTGGTCATCCAAGTCTGCTGCGCGGGTATCGGCTGAAAAGTTGAAGTTGCCGTCATCGATCTTAAAGTTGAACCCCATTTTTCGCCCGGTCGTGATCCTGTCGAGCTCTTCCTGACCAAGCTTGCCCACGCCTGAGCCGATCAGTGCCAAGTTGCCCAGCGTGGCATATGGCGCGTTGCTCGCAGTAAAAGCGCGATAGCCCGCGCCAAAGCGGACCTTCAGCGTCACTCGACCGGGCTCGTTATCGGTCGGCCACAACAGCACCTTAACCCCATTGGCAAAGTCGAGCTGTTCGATCTCAAGCAGCCCGGTCGGCTTGGTGGCGACGGGTTGTTGCGGCGTCCCGATTGGCGGTAAATCGGCAAAATTGATTGGCCCGGCATCGACCCGCGCACTGCCATTCGCCGTCACCGGGCTGGCCAGTGCGAGCTTGAGCGAGCCCGCTGTGGCTTCGCCCGCCACCGGGGTGACATAGACCGCGCGGGTGACGGTGCCGCGGAACAGGCTGCGGGTGTGCGCCTGAACATTGGCCGGGGTAAACATCGCGTGCGAACGCTTGAAAATGTCTTGCACCGTTTCGGGCGAAGCGATCGTTTCACGGATATCGAGTGCAGCGACCATATCGTCAGCCAACTTCGAGCCTGGCAACAGTCTCCGTTGCTCAACTGAACTTTCGAAGGCGACCCCAAATTCCTTGGCTTCGCGGTCGATCTCGGCCTGAGTCGGCGGTTTGGCGATGGCATCGGCGATCACCGCGCGCGCATCGTCCAACGCGGTTTTCCAGTTTGGCCCCAAAGGGGTGATCGAGACATAGGTGACATCGGCCGAACGGCTGATCTTCTGTTGGCTGACCTGCGCCGACAAATAACTTCCGCCAGCGCGCGCGCGCGCCTCCAGCCGGCGATTGATAATCGCCTGCGCCAGCGAATCGACCATGATCCCCTGATTGTAGATCACCGTATCATGCACCCGGCGCCATGGCCGCAACACGCCATAGGTAACCTGCCGCGGCAAATCGGGCTCGACGATCACCCGGGTCACGCCGACAGGGGCAAACCCCTTGGCACCCGGAGGTGCGACCGGATCGCCGAACGGCGGCTCGGGCAAGCGCGGACCCACGCCTTGCCACGCGCCAAAATATTTGGCGATGTCAGCCTGCAGCTGCACCGGGTCAAAATCGCCCACAGCTATGATTACGCAGTTTTCGGGGCGATACCACCGCTGATGAAAAGCGCGGACCGAAGCTTGGTTGGCCGCGTTTATGTTCGCTTCGGTCCCGATCACCGGGCGCGAACCCAGCTTCTGCCCGGCGAATAGTGTTTCCTGCAACTGGTCAAATACCCGCTCCGAGGTACCGCCACGTTCGCGTTTTTCAGCCAATACAATCGGCACCTCGGTGCGGACGTTGGCTTCGGACAGAGTCGGGGCGATCATCATGCCCGAAAGCAGTTTCAAGCTGGTATCAACAGATGCAGCATTGGCATTTGGCAGATCAAGCTGGAAGGTAGTACTCAGCGGTCCGGTCTGGGCGTTGGTATCGGTGCCAAAACTGGCTCCCAATCGCTGCCACACCGGGATCGCCTGCCCTTCCTCCAGATATTTCGACTGGCGGAAAACCAAGTGTTCAAGCAGATGCGAAAATCCCTTCTCGCTCGGCGTTTCGTACATCGAGCCGACGTCCATATGAATCCGGATCGAAACCTGATCGGGCGGCACGCCGTTCTTACGCACCGCATAGCGCACCCCGTTGGGCAGCTCGCCAAAGATCCATTCCTTGTCCTGCGGAATATCGCTGCCACGATATAGCCATGGCGTCTTGGGAGCGGCTTTGGCCGTGCTCGAAGCCGCTGGCGCACGGTGCTTCGCAGTCGCAGCAGCCGCATCGAGCGCAGGCGCAGCGAGCAGAGCCAAG
>JAYTIS010000082.1:0-7330 GCA_043731725.1 Novosphingobium sp. | reverse complement strand
ACGCGACGAACCGCGCTAAATGTGCGGGGGACCGAGTTTTTTGCGGGAACCCGCGGGGTCAAATCGCATATTGCGCGCCCAGTTCGATCACCCGGTTGGGCGGGATATTGAAATAATCGGTTGGATCGGCCGCATTGCGATACAGCACCAGAAACAGCATATCTTGCCACATTGGCATGCCTTCATCGGCACTGAGCGAATAGCTGTTCCGGCCGATAAAGAAGCTCGCCATCTTGGCATCGGGCACCGCCTTACCCACCCGGATCAGGTCGTCGCGCACATCGGGCTGCTCCATGAATCCATAACGCAGCTCGATGGTTGAGAAATTATCATCGATCCGGGTAATCTTCAGCCGCTCATCGGGCTCGCAAAAGGGTTTTTGCAGCGTCCGCACCGTGGTGATGAAGTTGTGCTGATGGAGCACGTGGTTGTGTTTTAGGTTATGCAGAAGTGCATGCGGGGTGAGCTCGGCGTGCGCGGTCAGAAAAATCGCGCTACCCGCCACCCGCGCCGGCGGTCGCCGGGCCAGCGCGGCCGCCATATCAACCATCGGCAGCGCGGCATCGTATTCGAGCTCGCTAACGATCCGCCGTCCGCGCACCCAAGTCCAGATCACCAGCAGAATCCCCGCCGCGATCGTCAGCGGTACCCAGCCGCCTTCGACCACGCGCAGGATGTTGGCACCGAAGAATACCAGGTCGATCGTCAGGAATGGAATGATCACCGCCAGGCTCATCGGCAGGCTCCAACCCCAGCGGCGGCGCGTAACAATAAAAGCCAGGCAGCAGGTGATCACCATCGTGCCGGTTACTGCAATGCCATAGGCTGCGGCCATCGCCGAGCTGGTCTTGAACCCGAGCGTCAACACGATCACGCCAAACAGCACCAGCCAGTTGACCGAAGGCACATAGATTTGTCCCGCGTGGCCTTCCGAGGTTTGCCGGATCGAAAGCCGCGGCAACAGGCCCAGCTGCATTGCCTGCTGCGTCAGTGAAAACGCGCCGGTGATCACCGCCTGGCTAGCAATGATCGTGGCCATCGTCGCCAGCAGCACCATCGGCCAGCGCAGCGCATCGGGGATCATCAGAAAGAACCAGTCGAGATTGGTGAACGATTTTCCCTGTCGGTTCGCATCGGCCAGCACCTTGATCGCGAAGGCGCCCTGACCCAGATAGTTCAACGCGAGTGCCGGGAACACCAGCACCAGCCACGCCAAGCGTATCGGGCGCTTGCCGAAATGGCCCATGTCGGCGGTAAGCGCTTCAGCCCCGGTCACAGTCAGGAATACGGCGCCGAGCACGAACAAGCCAAGCACACCGTGGTCCCCCACAAACGCGACCGCATGCCACGGCAAGAACGCGGCCAGGATCCCTGGACCATCGGCAATATGGATCAAGCCCAGGCCGCCGATCGCCAAAAACCAGACGATGCAGACCGGACCAAACAGCTTCGCCACCACTGCCGTCCCGCGCGACTGGATGGCGAACAAGCCGATCAAGATCGCCAGCGCAATCAGTACGATCCGCGGACCGGTGAACGCCGCACCGATCCCGGGCAGCGTCTTCATCCCTTCGACCGCAGAGAGCACCGACAGCGAAGGGGTAATCACGGCATCGCCGTAAAACAGCGCCGCACCAACTGCACCCAGCGCCAGCACCAGTCCGCCGCGCTTGACTGTACCGCGCTGCGCCAGCGCCAGCAGGGCGAGCACCCCGCCTTCGCCGTCGTTATCAGCGCGCATCAGGAAAACGACGTATTTGAGTGTGACGATGATGATCAGTGCCCACAGCATCAGGCTCATCACCCCGATGATCTCGCTGTAGACCAGACCGTCGGCAGCGGCCTGCCCCAAAGCTTCGCGAAAAGCGTAGAGCGGACTAGTGCCGATATCGCCGAACACCACACCAATCGCGCCGATGGTCAGCGCAGTGAGGCCGACGTTGGGATGGGATTGGCCTGCCTGGGCTGATATACTTGCGTCGGCGTCAACTGCGCTCGGTTCGGACATCGACGCGCCTTTCTGGTGGCACGAGAGGAGGCGGCGCAGTTAGGCTTGTTACCACCACAAGCAATTGCATTTGACGCAAGTGTAGTTGCGGTTTTTGCAATTAGCCGCGCAGCCAAATTGAACCCAATGGAAGTCAGCCTGCTTTGGCCATTTTATCCAACGAAAAGGGGCCGGGAAGATTGCTCTCCCCGGCCCCATCGGTGATTTGGAGCGGCAGACTTAGAAGTCCATTCCGCCCATGCCGCCCATGCCGCCGCCGCCCATCGGCATGGCGGGCTTGTCATCGGGCCGGTCCGAGATCGCCGCTTCGGTGGTGATCAGCAGGCCCGCGACCGAGGCCGCGTCCTGCAAGGCAATGCGCACCACCTTGGTCGGATCGATCACGCCAGCCGCAACCAGGTTTTCGTAAGTGTCGGTCGCGGCGTTGAAGCCCTGCGTTTCATCGCCTTCGCGCAGCAGATTGCCCGAAACCACAGCGCCGTCATGTCCGGCGTTGCTGGCGATCTGCTTGAGCGGGGTGGTGATCGCCTTGCGGACGATATCGATCCCCTTGGTCTGATCGTCGTTAGCGCCCTTCATGCCTTCCAAAGCCTTGGTGGCATAAAGCAGCGCGGTACCGCCGCCAGGGACGATGCCTTCTTCAACCGCCGCGCGGGTGGCGTGGAGCGCATCGTCGACGCGGTCCTTGCGTTCCTTGACTTCGATTTCCGAAGCCCCGCCGACCTTGATCACGGCAACCCCGCCGGCCAGCTTGGCCAGACGTTCTTGCAGCTTTTCCTTGTCGTAATCGCTGGTCGTGGTTTCGATCTGGGCGCGGATCTGTTCGACCCGGCTCTTGATCTCGTCCGCGCTGCCTTCGCCGTCGACAATCGTGGTGTTGTCCTTGTCGATGGTGATGCGCTTGGCTTGGCCGAGCATGCCCAGCGTCACCGATTCCAGCTTGATCCCCAGATCTTCGCTGATCATTTCGCCCTTGGTCAGGATCGAAATGTCCTGCAGCATCGCCTTGCGGCGATCGCCAAAGCCCGGGGCCTTGACCGCTGCAATCTTCAACCCGCCGCGCAGCTTGTTGACCACCAGCGTGGCCAGCGCTTCACCCTCGATGTCCTCTGCGATGATCAGCAGCGGACGGCCCGACTGGACCACTGCTTCGAGCACCGGCAGCATCGACTGCAAGTTCGACAGCTTCTTCTCGTGGATCAGGACATAGGGGTTTTCCAGCTCGACCGTCATCTTGTCGGGGTTGGTGATGAAGTAGGGCGAGAGGTAGCCGCGATCGAACTGCATGCCTTCGACGACATCGAGTTCGAACTCGAGCCCCTTGGCTTCTTCGACGGTGATCACGCCTTCTTTGCCGACCTTTTCCATCGCCTCAGCGATTTTCTCGCCGACTTCCTTGTCACCATTGGACGAGATGATCCCGACCTGGGCGATTTCGGCCGATCCTGAGACCGGCTTTGAGCGGGCGACCAGATCGGCGACCACGGCGGTTACCGCCAGATCGATCCCACGCTTCAGGTCCATCGGGTTCATGCCCGCGGCGACCGAGGTCATGCCTTCGCGCACGATGGCCTGCGCCAATACGGTGGCGGTAGTGGTGCCGTCACCGGCTTGGTCGTTGGTTTTCGAGGCCACTTCGCGCAGCATTTGTGCGCCCATGTTCTCAAACTTGTCCTTGAGCTCGATTTCCTTGGCGACGGTGACGCCGTCCTTGGTGATGCGCGGGGCACCGAAGCTCTTGTCAATCACGACATTGCGGCCCTTGGGGCCCAGGGTTACCTTGACCGCGTTGGCCAGGATATCGACACCAGCCAGAATGCGTTCGCGGGCGTCGCGGCCGAATTTTACTTCTTTGGCAGCCATGATGCTGTCCTTTCAGGTTGTAAGTTTACAAAATTCACAGGGTTCAGAAGGCGGAAAAATTCCGGCCGCTCTGACCTCAACCGATGATCCCGAGGATGTCCGATTCTTTCATGATTATCAGATCTTCGCCGTCGAGCTTGACTTCGGTGCCCGACCATTTGCCGAACAGAACCTTGTCACCGGCCTTGACGTCGAGCGGGGTGATCTTGCCGTCTTCGGCCTTAGTGCCCGAACCAACCGAGACGATTTCGCCTTCAGCGGGCTTTTCCTTGGCGCTATCAGGGATGATAATCCCGCCAGCGGTCTTTTCTTCTGCTTCGACGCGGCGAACCAGCACGCGGTCGTGCAATGGACGAAAGCTCATGTGATTTCCTCTCAACATGATGGTTGATGCAAATTGGCACTCTCATCCCGAGAGTGCCAGCAGGGCGCATATGGGAGTGGGGCGGGGGGAGGTCAAGGCGGGTTTCGGCAAAAATTTATTGGGCGATCACGCCGGCAGCAGCCCCAGCCGGGCGCGGGCCAGCCAGCGGTGGAGCAGCAATAAGGAAACCACCACCAGTCCGGCCGCCAAACCCAGCCACACCCCCAGCCCGGCCAGCGGTGTAGCAAACCCCAACAGCGCCGAAGTGCCGAAGCCGACCACCCAGTAGCCGGTCAGCGCCAACAGCATCGGCACGCGGGTATCCTGCAAGCCGCGCAGCGCCCCGGCCAGTACTGCCTGCAGCCCGTCAAACAATTGGAACGCTGCCGCCACTGCCAAAAACTGCACCGCATAGCCGACCATCACCGCATTTTTAGCCGCGGCGGGATCAACGTAGAGTTGCAGCACCAGCCGCGGGGTCAAGATCATCAGCGCGGCGGGCAAGGCCATATAGCCCAGCGCCATGACCAGCGCGGCCTTGCTCGAACGGGCAATCGCCGCGTTGTCACGCGCGCCGAAGTGATAGCCGACCCGGATCGTGACCGCCTGCCCGATTCCGAACGGTATTTGAAACGCCAGCGCGGCCACTTGCAGCGCTACCGCGTGGCCGGCCAGTTGCGCCTCACCAATCAGCCCCATCAGGAATGCCGCGCTCGAGAACAGCCCGCCCTCGGCCAGAATGATCAGCGCGATTGGCAGCCCAATCCGCAGCAGTTCGCGAAATCGCGGCCATTCGGCGCGCCACCACCGCCCGAACACATGATATCGCCGCAGCCGGCGGTCGCTGCGGATCAGCAGGCAATAGACCGCCGCCGCCGACCAAGCGGTCACCACGCTTGACAGCGCAGAACCGTACAGCCCCAGCGCCGGGGCGCCCCAATTGCCAAACACGAAGGCATAATTACCCGCCGCGTTGACCGCGATCGACAGCAGCGTGATCATCGTCGCGATGATCGGACGGCCCAACGCCGAGACGAATGAGCGCAGCACGTTGCTGAGCAATGCGGCGGGCATCGCCCACAGCAGCACCAGCAGGAACGATCCGGCTAGCTTGGCCAGCGCTGGATCCTGCCGGCTCGCCAACAGGATCGCCTCGCCCTTAGCAGCGACGATCATTCCGACAGCTGAGCAAACGAGCGCCAGCCACAGCGCCATCCGGACCGAGCGGCGCACTTCGCGCACCGCATGGCGGCGCGCGCCAAGCTCGGCCGCGATTAGCGGCGAGCAGGCCCCGGTCAGACCCGAGAAACACCACATCATCAGCCCAAATACGGTGGTCGCCAGGCTGGCGGCGGCCAGGGCCTGATCGCCCAGCCGCGCGACGAAAATAACGTCGATCGCATAGACCAGCATCTGCGCCAGATTGGCAGCCGCCAGCGGCGCCGCCAGCAGCAGCGTGGCGCGCAGTTCGCGGCGCCACAATTCCTGTGCGCCAGCAAGAGTGTCAGTATCCCCCATGCAGCCGGCCCGATTAGCTGCGCGGCCCAATCAGAGAAAGGCCCCAAGTCAAATCCAGTCAATTTGGCTTAAGCTTGCGGCAAGGTTGCCACAGGCATGCGGCAACAGAACGTTTGTCCATTGGAGCGTGCCTACCATGCTGCGCCGTTTGTCTTTCGCTATTGCGCTTGCACTGAGCCTGGTGACCGAGCCTGCCGCGGCGCAGGAGCTTTTCGGCGGGGTCTATGTCCATGGCGCCGATACCCCGCTGTCGCTGGACACCGGCGAACACGGCATCGATCTAGAGGCCGGTTACCGGTTCGCCCCCAGCGAGCGGCTAGCGGCCATCGGCAAGCCCTCGCCGTACCTGATCGTCTCAGCCAACACCGCGGGTGGTACCAGCTTTGTCGGTGCGGGGCTGAGCTGGAAGATCGGCCTGAGTGGTCCGGGGGGCGCGGTCTATTTGCGCCCGGGCGTGGGTTTGGTGGTGCACAATGCGCCATCTTACCGGTTTGATCGCGCCACCCGCTTACGGACTGATCTGGGCAGCCGTGTGCTGTTCGAGCCCGAGCTGGCGATCGGCACCCGGCTCACCCCGCGGCTGGGATTGGAAGCCAGCTGGGTCCACATCAGCCACGCCGGGCTGTTCAACCGCGAACAGAACCCCGGATTAGACATGGTCGGGCTGCGGCTAACCTACGCGCTTAATTGACCTGCTGAACATGCACAGACTATGGCTTGCCAGCGACTCGCGGAGGCAGGCAATGGTTCGATACGGCGCACTCACGACAATGCTTCTTTCACTCAGCTTGGCAGGCTGCGGCGGCCCAAAGGATCAATCTCCGGCGGCCGCAACAGCAGACACGCCGGCCAAACCGATTGCCTTTGCACCCTGTGCGACGTGCCATTCGGTAAACGCCGGCCAGAACGGAATTGGTCCCAGCTTAGCCGGAGTGTTCGGGCGCAAGGCCGGCAGCCTACCGAACTTCGACTATAGCGCCGCCATGAAAGCGTCGGGCAAGGTCTGGGACGAGACGACACTCGACAATTTCCTGACCAGCCCGATGGCGGCGGTGCCGGGGACCCGGATGACCTATATGGGCCAAAGCGATCCCGCCAAACGCAAGGCCGTGATCGACTACCTTAAAACGCTCAAATAGCAGCCAAGGCTTCCGGATTGATCACGTTGATCGGTGCCCCTGCCGCGAACGCGTTGATTTGATCGAACACGTCGGCGAATTGCAAATCGAACTCTTCATGCGTGACATACCCGATATGCGGGGTCGCCAGCAGATTTGGCTCATTCAACAACGGATCAGACGGGTCGAGCAGGGGCTCGGTTTCAAAGACGTCGATTGCAGCTTGCCCGGGCCGCCCGCCGCGCAGGCCGGCCAGCAAGGCTCCGGTTTCGATCAATCCGGCGCGGCTGGTGTTCAATAGAATCGAGTCTGGCTTCATCAGAACCAGGTCTGCGGCTGTGATAATTCCTAGGGTAGCTGGCACCAAGCGCATATGGAGTGACAGCACATCGCATTCAGCAAAGAACGCCGCTTTGCTTGGCGCCGTCGCCCAGCCCTGTTCCGCGGCGCGGGCGAGCG
>JAYTIS010000081.1:0-14964 GCA_043731725.1 Novosphingobium sp. | reverse complement strand
CCGGGGCTGTGACGCCGCCGCGCCCACCGCTCCCCGATCCGCCACCCCAGCCGCCGCTGACCGACCCACCGTTGCCCGTAGCCGAAATTCCCGCAACGCCACCAAGCGACGCCGAGCAGCCGCGCCGACCGCGCCCGCGCCGCGATCTGGAATCTGAACCTGATACACCTGCGATCCCGCGCCGCGGCTACGTTCCCCCAGGCGATCAGCCGGCGGTGCAGATCCAAGCCGTGCCCCAACCGGCACCTTCGCCTGCGCCTGCGCCTGCGCCTGTGCCAGACCCTGTCTTGGTACCGCCACCGCTGCCGACACCGGAACCTCAATGGCAAATTCCGCCACCGCCCGCGCCCGTTCCACAATATGTTGAATCGGCTCCGGTTGCTGCGCCAGCGCCAGCGCCAGCGGCCGCCCCCGCTCCCGCTCCAACGCCGCAACCTGATCCGCCTCCGCCCGTAAGTCCGGCCTACGATCATATCAAAGCCGAGCGCCCGTCCGGTGATACCGAACAGCCCTAAGCAGCGGGGCTTTCGCACTGACCTGGCCCTGACTATACAGGCCGCTAAATACGCAAGGGGAGACGCATTATGACAAGGTTTTTTATCGCGCTGGGCAGTCTGGCCAGCGCGGCGCTGGTGTTATCGCTCGCGGCTGCACCAGCTGATGCTCACGCCAAACGGAAGCATCGCGCCACCCCGGCGGCGGCTAGTTCGGCTCCGGCAGCGACAACCCCGACCGAAACAGCCGAACTGCAACGCCTGCGGCTCAACGCCGAACAGGCCGCCACAGCGCAAGCCCAAAACGCGCGCAATGCCGCCAACAAGGCCGCCTACGAAGCAGCAGTCGCCGCCCGCGACGCCGAGATTGCGCGGACAAAAGCCGAATACGATGCCGCCATGGCCAAGTGGACTGCCGATACGGCCGCTTGCAAGGCCGGCGATATGACCCGGTGCGGCAAGCCGGCGATGTAAGTAAGTTTGCTGTAATCGCCGCCTAAATGACCGCCTGCCCTGAATGGGCGGGCGGTTTTTACTTGCGGGCGCGCGGCGTGACGTAGATCACGGACCACAGTATATTTCGACGTTAAATCGTTTCATCGACGGCCGTGACGCGCAAATCGGCTACGCTAGATTCTAGGCTCCGCAGTCGAGTAAATGACGTTGCGCAACTAACGGGGAAAATGGAAATGAATAGGAAAATGCCGGTCTGTGCCCTCGCCGCTGTATGCTTCATGGTTAGTCCAGCCAATGCAGAAGACGATCCCAACGCTGCCATCACTGCACAAACCGCGCGGATCAATGCTGAAACCGCGCGCATCAACGCCGAATCCGCGCTGACGACTGCAAAGGCGGCGAAGGATAAGGCGGGCATAGAAGCGCTGGGTCTCCCGAAATTCGAAAACAAGACCGAGTTGGTCGAAAAGGGCGGCGCGATTGAAACCGCAATGCTTGCATCACGTGCAGTTTCAGCGGCTGCCACAGCAATTGGCAGTGACCAGAATATCATATGTACATCTCTCGAATCGCCGATCGTCGTTCTGGCCGGCAATGAAGTATTCGACCTCAATTCCGCGACGATTATGCTCTCACAGATCGGCTATCACATCGAAGTTTTGCAGCAGGCGATGCCGGGGCCGGGCAAATCCACCGAAAATTTCGTGGACCCCGGATCGATCGTCGGCTTGGCTTCGGCTGCTGCGGGGTTGTTCGGCAACGATACGAAAGTCTCGGGAGTCGATTTGCCCGAAATGAATGACGCGATGCTAGCAAATGCCGTAGCCGGACAACTCAAGAAATGTGCCATCTTTCCAAGCGCTGGTGGCGGAATTGCGAATTTCATGCACAGCCCCATTGCAGCCAAACTGACGGATTTGGTCAAGCTGCGCAATCAAGCCGCTCTATTGCTCAAGCAGTTGCCCGCAAAAGCAAGTTCGGCGCAAAAAGCGAGTGCGGCAAAACTTACAGCAGCGGTCAACGAATTCGATTCTTTCTATAAAGCCATAAACACGCCCGAAGCGGACGGGAAATCAGCCCTTATCAGGGCGATATTGGTTGAAAGCGTTACCTCGAGAACCGAGCCAAAGCTGCTGCGCGTTACTATCAACCGTTCGGGAGGAACGATTACCAATTCAAAAAACATCACTACCTTCTTATGGGCGGACCCGGTTAGGGTTAGCGGGGGACTGGTCGCTAGCTATGCTTTGGTGGATGCTAATAGTGGAGCTGTGATAACCGCTCGAACGATCGTCTGCCAAACCGCTCAAGCAAAGCTGCGGAACGTCCAGTCAGGAAATTGGAATACTTACGATGCCCACGGCAAGGTGAGAGACAAGGCGCAAGCTTTTTGCCAGTAGCCGATTGTCGACGCTTGATCAGGTAACCACCCCATCCACCAACCACCCACCCTCATCGGTGAACAACATTGACTCCAAACCCTCCGCGCGCAAGGCAGGATCAGCTTTGCGCGCGCGGTTTTGACCGTGGTGACGCATGTCCACCGTGGGAGTTATCTACCTATGAAATCACGCTTTCTGATCGCCAGTGCCGCGCTAACCGTGCTGGCAGTGCCGCTCGCTACCACCGCGCTGATCGCGCAAAGTTCAGCCACCACCATGGCCGCCACCGGCAAGCCGGCAATCGGTGCTTGGGGGGTAGATCTCGCGGGCGGTGATCCCAGCGTAAAGCCGGGCGATGACTTCTTCCGCTACACCGCCGGCAAGTGGTACGATGCCACTGTCATCCCAGCCGACCGGGCCTCGACCGGGACCTTTTATGACCTGCGCGAACGCACCCAAGACCAGCTCAAGGCGCTGATCACCACCGCCCAGCCGGGCAGTAAGGTGGCGAACTTTTATTCCAGTTTTATGGACGAACAGCGGCTTGAAAAGATTGGGATTGCTCCACTTAAGCATGATTTGCTGGCGATCAACGCGATCAAGACTAAGGCGCAGTTCGCGCGTTACATGGGCACCACCAATGGCCGCTTCGGTGCCAGCGTGGTCGACCTGGGGGTCAGTGCCGACACCGCCAACCCCAATCTCAACGTGCTCTATCTGGGCCAAGGCGGCCTGGGCTTGCCCGAACGCGAATATTACTTCGCCGACCAATTCAAAAAGCAGCGCGACGCGTACCGCGCCTATATCACGCGCACCATGGGCATGCTGGGCTATGCCAATCCAGCTGCTGTCGCCGAAACGATCATCGCGTTCGAAACGCGGATTGCCGACAAGAGCTGGAAGATCGCCGATCGCCGCCAGATCGAAAAAACCAACAACCCGATGAGCACGGCACAACTGATGGCCTATGCTCCGGGGCTGGATTGGGCGCAGTTTTTTGCGGGATCGGTGGTGCCCGCGCAGCAGCGCATGATCGTCAGTGAAAACACCGCGATCCGCGATATCGCGCAGGTCTATGCCAAGACCCCGCTGACCACACTCAAGCTGTGGCAGGCGTTCCACGTCGCCGATCAGGCCGCACCCTACCTCAACAAGGCGATGGTCAGCAGCCGCTTCGATTACACCAAGACGCTGTCGGGCGTGTCGGAAAATCGCCCGCGCTGGAAACGTGCGGTCGATCTGGTCGGCGGTTCGCTGGGCGAGCTGGTCGGTCAGACTTACGTGGCGGATTACTTCCCGGCCTCGTCCAAGGCCAAAATGGAAGTGCTGGTCAGTAATCTCAAGCTGGCAATGGCCGGGCGGATAAGGGTCAACGACTGGATGGGCGCTAGCACCAAGGCGGCGGCGCTGGAAAAGCTGAGCCGGATGGACGTGATGGTTGGCTATCCCGACAAGTGGCGTGACTATTCCAAGCTGGCGGTGATGCCGGGCGACCTCTATGGCAACGTCCAGCGCACCGGGGTGTTCAACAGCGCTTATCAGATGAGCTTCCTGGGCAAGCCCGTCGATCGCAAGTTGTGGGGCATGAACCCGCAAACGGTCAACGCCTACAACGGTGAGCTGGAGAACAAGATCGTGTTCCCGGCCGGTATCCTGCAGGCACCGTTCTTCGATCCAAACGCCGATGATGCGGTCAACTACGGCGCAATCGGCGCGGTGATCGGCCACGAAATCAGCCACGGCTTCGATGATCAGGGCCGCAAGATCGACGCCACCGGCAAAGTGCGAGATTGGTGGACTGCCGAGGACTCAAAGCGCTTTGAACAGCAGGCCAAGATCTTCGGCGATCAATATGCCAAATACGAAGCCGCACCGGGCGCTTTCATCAACCCTGCCCTGACCATGGGCGAGAATATCGCCGATTTCGCCGGGGTCTCGGTCGCGCTCGATGCCTATCACGCTTCACTTGGCGGCAAGGCCGCGCCGGTGATCGACGGATTGACTGGCGACCAGCGCTTCTACCTCGCTTTTGCGCAGGTCTGGCGCTCCAAAGCGCGTGAGGATGCGATCCGCAACCAAGTCGCCACCGATCCGCACAGCCCGGGCCAATTCCGCTCGTTCGCGCCGCTGCGCAATGTGCAGGCATGGTACGATGCCTGGAACGTACAGCCCGGCGACAAGCTGTACATCGCGTCTGAAAAGCGCGCGAAGATCTGGTAAGGCGATTTTTGCGCTAGACCATTCAGCCAATACTCATGGGGGCAGCGGCAACGCTGCCCCTGATTGATTTTCAGGAGACCCCCAATGCGTTCGCTCCCTTTAGTCTCGCTGACAGCGCTGGCCCTCACCGGTTGTGCCATGTCTGACTCCCGCACTGCCGCCACCCCGGCTGCTACCGCGACCGCCGTAGCCTATTCCCCGGTAATTCCAGTCGGCACCGGCATTTTCGCTGCAGAGTCAACGCTGCCGTTCCACGCGCCCGACTTCTCGCGGATCAAGGACAGCGATTACCAGCCCGCGATTGAACAAGGGATCGCCATCCAGCTGGCCGAAGTGGCAGCAATCGCCAACAACCCAGAGGCGCCGACTTTCGATAACACGATTGTCGCGCTGGAACGTTCGGGCCAGATGCTGGGCCGGGTCAGTTCGGTGTTCAGCGCGCTGACCGGCGCCAATACCAACGACACGCTTGATGCCATCGACACCGCCACCGCGCCCAAGCTGGCGGCGATGCGCGACGAAATCACGCTTGACCCCCTGCTGTTTGCGCGGGTCAAGGCGTTGTACGATAACCGCGCCCACTTGGGCCTCGATCCCGACCAGCTGCAGGTGTTGACGCTGCAATATAATTCCATGGTTCACAACGGCGCCAATCTGTCAGACCCCGACAAGGCCACGCTGAAAGGCATCAACGGCGAACTCTCGACGCTTTCGACCGACTTTTCGCAGCGCCTGACCAAAGGCACCAAAGATGGCGCGCTGGTCATCACCGACAAGGCCAAGCTGGCCGGGATGAGCGAGGCCGATATCGCCGCCGCCGCCAAGAACGCCGCCGATCGTAAACTGCCTCAGGGCAGCTATGTGTTGGCGTTGCAGAACACCACCCAGCAACCACTGCTTTCCTCGCTGACCGACCGCGCCACTCGCCAAGCGCTGTTCGAGCGCAGCTACAACCGCAGCGAGCGCGGCGACGCGAATGATACCCGTGCACTGGTCCAAAAGATGGCGATGCTGCGCGCGCAGAAAGCCAAGCTGCTCGGCTTCCCCGACTATGCCAGCTTCACGCTGTACGATCAGATGGCCAAGACCCCGGCCAATGCCATCGGGCTGCTCAGCCAGATGTTGCCCGCAATCGGCACGGCGCAACGCCGCGAGGCGGGCGCGCTCAACACTCTGATTAAGGCGCAAGGCGGCAGGTTCGCAGTCACCCCGGCCGACTGGGATTTCTACTCGGAAAAGCTGCGCAAGCAGAAGTACGATCTCGATGAAGGCCAGATCAAGCCCTACCTCGAGATTCACAATGTGCTCGAAAACGGTGTGTTCTACGCCGCCAACCAGCTCTATGGGCTGACCTTCAAAAAACGCACCGATATCCCGGTCTATCACCCCGATATCTCGGTCTACACCGTTTATGACGCCGACGGCAGCGAACTGGCGCTGTTTTACTTCGATCCATGGAAGCGCGACAACAAATCGGGCGGGGCCTGGATGTCGAGCTTTGTCGACCAGTCGGGACTGATGGGCACCAAGCCGGTGGTGTTCAATGTCGAGAACTTTACTAAGCCCGCTGCCGGCCAGCCCGCGCTGATCAGCTGGGACGATGCCAATACGATGTTCCACGAATTCGGCCACGCGCTGCACGGAATGCTTTCAAACCAGCGTTATCCATCGATCGCCGGGACCAACACCGCGCGCGATTTCGTGGAGTTCCCCAGCCAGTTCAACGAAAACTGGTTGTCCGATCCCAAGGTGCTGGGCAACTTCGCCAAACACTACAAGACCGGCGCTCCGATGCCCGCTGCCTTGGTCGCCAAGATCAAGCAGGCCCGCACATTCAATCAGGGCTATGCGCTGGGCGAAGTGGTAACTGCGGCGCTGCTCGACCTGAAATGGCACGCGTTGTCACCCGAAGCCGGAATGCAGGATGTCGACACCTTCGAAGCCAAATCGATGGGCGAGCTGGCCGCCGCTGGTCTGGATGTGCAGGACGTGCCGACCCGCTATCGGTCGAGCTATTTCCGCCACATCTGGGCCAATGGCTATGCCGCCGGCTACTATGCTTACAGCTGGACCGAGATGCTCGATCATGATGCCTTTGCCTGGTTTACCGATCACGGCGGGCTGACCCGCGCCAACGGGCAACGGTTTCGCGAAATGATCTTGTCGCAAGGGCACAGCCAGGATTATGCGGTGATGTACCGCAACTTCACCGGTCGCGATCCCAGCATCGAGCCAATGCTCAAGGCGCGCGGGTTGAAGTAGGTTTGGGGTAATTGCGGCGCGTGGACTTCGACAGGCTCAGCCTGAGCGGATCTTGGGAAAAAACCCGTTCATCCTGAGCCTGTCGAAGGACGCGCGCAACCCCGCCCCAGCTATCCGATCGCCAAGGCCCGCGCACCGGGTTTGCCCAGCCAGCGCGCGTTGACCCCCCACACCTCGCGCAGCGTGCGCTCATCCAGCACCGCTTCGGGCGCGCTTTGCTGCACTACCTGACCCTCTGCCATCACCGCGACAATATCGGCGTAATTCATCGCCTGCGCCAGATCATGCAGCACCAGCACCACCCCCATGCCCCGCGCCGCGAGCCCGCGCAGGTGCGTCAGCAGCGCGATTTGGTGCGCCAGATCAAGGTTGGCGAGCGGCTCATCGGCGAGCAACCATTGCGGGGTTCCAGCCAGCACCCGCGCAAGCAAAGCGCGCGCGCGCTGCCCGCCGGATAGGCGCGACAGCGGCTGTGGGCGCAGCGCGTTTAGTTGCATCGCGCCCATCGCGTCATCGACTGCGGCTCGGTCCGCTGCTGCCCCCTCGTCCCACGGCAGACGCCCCAACCCGACTAGCGTCTCGACCGACAAATCCCATGCCACTTCGGCTTGCTGCGGCAGAAAGCCCAGCACCTGCGCGCGGGCTCGCGGTGGCATGGCGTAAATATTGATCTCGTCGAGTTCCACGGTCCCGCTGGCGGGCGCAAGTAGTCCAGCCAGACACGCCAGCAGGCTCGACTTTCCCGCCCCGTTGGGCCCGCAGATTGCGGTGACCCGCCCCGATGCAAAGGCGGCGCTGGCAGCATCGAGCCGCCCGGGCAGGTTGAGATTTTGGGCGCTCAGGATCATACCAGTTCCCGCCGCAGGCGTAGTAGCAAGGCCAGGAAGAACGGGCCGCCCAGCAGCGATAGCGCAATCCCCAGTCGCAATTCACTTTGCAACGGCAGCACCCGGCACAGCGCATCGGCGATCAGCACCAGCAAGGCCCCGGCCAGGGCGCTCGGCACGATCAGCTGCGATGGCCGGCGATCAGTATAACGGCGTAGCAGGTGCGGCACGATCAGCCCGACAAAGCCGATGATCCCCGCCGCCGCCACGCTCGCGCCTACGGTCAATCCGATCCCGCCAATCATCAGCCATTGCAAGCGCTGCGGATCGACCCCGAGCGACCGCGCGGTGGCTTCGCCCAAGGTCAGCGCATCAAGCGCGCGTCCCGCCAGCAGCAGCAACGCGATTCCGGCGAGCGTCAGCGGCGCGGCGATGACGACGTCGTTCCAGCTGCGATCGCTCAGCGCGCCCATCAACCAGGTGACAATCTCAGACAGCGCGAATGGGGTGGGTGACAAGCTGATCGCCAGGCTCATCAAGGCTCCGGCCAGGCTGGCAATGATCATCCCGGCCAGCGTGAACAGCAGCGCCGAACCGCCCCGCCCGGCAATCAGGCTGAGCAGCGCCATTGCGGTGCCTGCGCCCAATAGCGCGAACAGCGGCAGCAGCCACGGGGTCCCCGCCAGACCGGTCCAAAAGCTCAACACCGCGCCCAGCGCCGCGCCCGGCGCGATCCCGAACAGCCCCGGATCGGCCAGCGGATTGCGCAGATAGCCCTGCATCGCGGCGCCCGCAGCACCCAGGCCCGCGCCGACGATCAGCGCCAGCACCGCGCGCGGCAGGCGCAGTTCGGTCAAGATGATCAGCGCGTTGGGGACCGGACTGGCGAACGGATCGATCCACACCCGCCCAGCCAACAGCGCGAGCGGAAACGCGATGGCCAACGCGAGCAGGAGCAGGACGACGGGGCGGGTCATGTCGGGCCACCACCCCCAACCCCCTCCTCTAAAGAGGAGTGGGCTTTGAAAGCACGCTCATGGCCCAGCTCCTCTAAAGAGGAGTGGGCTTTGAAAGCACGCTCATGGCCCAGCTCCTCTAAAGAGGAGGGGGCTTTAAGGTCGCTCGTAAGGCTCCCCCTCCTCTTCAGAGGAGGGGGCTGGGGGGTGGTGCTCGGCGGCGCAACCGCGCGCCGCACCTCGGCCAGCCGCGCCACGGTGCGCGGGATGCTCGGCCCACCGCACCACAGCAGCGCGGGATCGAGCGGCGCCCGCAGCGTGCCGGTCAGTCCGCGCAGTGCTGGATGCGCCAGCAGGCGATCTTCGTTGCCGCGCCCATTGCCCGCGATGAACAACACCCGCGGCGGGTCCGCCAGCATCACCTCGAGCGGCAGGAGGTCGGCCTGGCGCAATCCGTTCGCCGCCGCCATATTGATGAACCCGGTGCGGCTCAGCAGTTCGGAAATCAGCGTGCCCGCGCCCGCCACCATCCCGCCCGATTGCCACACCACTGCCGGTACCGAAGCGCCGGGCGAGGGCGCGGCCGTTGCCAGCGCGCGGTCGATACGCGCGATCAGCGCCGCGCCGCGCTCGGGATGCCCGGCTAGTGCGGCGATCTGGCGCACCTGCGCCTGGCTTTCGGCCACCGTATTGGCCGCGCCAAACGCAGTGAAATGCAATCCCATCCGCGCCATCGCACTCACGCTGGCGGGCGGGGTGAAAGTGCTGCCGATGACCAGATCGGGATGCAACGCGGCCAGCTCCTCGACACTGCCGCTGACGCTGGGGAATTGCTGTGCGGTGACCACGTCCATCGAGCTCGCGGCGGGTTCGCTGCTATAGCTCGACAGGCCCGCGATCTGCGCCGGATCGGCTACCTCGGCCAGGATCGCGTCGGTACAGGGGTTAAGACTGACGATGCTGGGGTGAGCCGCCTCGTGAGCTGGTGCGGGGGCACAGGCGGAAAGACACAGGCCCCAAAATACTGCCCCAAAAGAGCCTCCCCTTCTGGGGGAGGTGGCTCGCCGCAGGCGGGTCGGAGGGGGTAAAACCGGCCGACAAGCCCCCTCCGACCGCGCTCCGCGCTGCCCCCTCCCACAGAGGGGAAGTTTCCTTAAGAGGGTTACCACTTCACCCTAACGCCGCCGTAGGCCGAGCGGCCATAGGTGCCGTAGCCCGCGACCGTCTGGTATTTTGTATCGGTGACATTCTCGACCCGGCCATAGAGCTCCAGATGCTCGCCCAGCGGCACCGAGGCGCGCAGCGTAACCAGCCCATAGCCATCGAGCGTGGTGAAATTCCCGCGATCATCGAAACTATCGCCGACCAGCCGCAGATCAACGCCCAGCGCGAGACCCTGCAGCGGCGTAGTCCAGTCGGCTGAAGCGCTCGCCATGTGCCGCGGGCGGCGGGCGAGATCTTTGCCGGTCAAACGATTGGTCGCAGTCAGATAGGTGTAGCTGGCCTGGACTTTAAACCGCTCGGTCACTTGCGCCCCGCCTTCCAGCTCGATCCCTTCGGCCCGGGCACGGCTGACGTTGAAATAGCCCGCAGGATAGACGTAATCGATCAGATTGGCACTGTCGCGGCGGAACAGGGTAACCGCAAAGTGGCTAGCCGAGTTGCGGTCTCCGCGTTCCAACCCGGCATCGAAGGCCTCGCTGGTTTCGGGCTTGAGCAAGACATTCCCGCCATAACCATAGAGCTGGTTCAGCGTTGGGGCCTTGAAACCCTGCCCCCACGAAGCGCGCAGCCGCCAAGCGCCGCCAAGATCGAAGCTGCCATTGGCGCCCAGCGTGGTATGACTGCCAAAGCGATCATGGTCGTCGACCCGACCGCCCGCAGTCAGGTTGAGCCGTCCGCCATGATAGCCCAGCAACGCGTGCGCGCCGATGATCCGCGCGGACTGGTGTGGATCGAAGGTGGTCGAGAACCGCGACCAATCGGCGTCGCCGCCAAAATCAAGCGACCACTGATCGCTTAGGGTGGCGCGGCCGGTCACATCGGCATGGACCGCGCGGCCCGCAGTCTCAAAGTTGGGCGCGGTGCCAGCCGAGCGGTCAAAATAGGCGCGGCGAGTGTCAGACAATGCCACCCCGGCACCTAGCTGGAGCGCGCTGGAAGCATATTCCAGCCCAACTCGGCCCGAACCCTGCCGCGTCGTCTGATATTCGGAAGTGTCACCGAAATTGTACAGCGGCGGAGCATAGCCGTCGAAATCGATCTTGCTGTCGGCATAGCGCCCTGCGGCGACGAACTTCAGGCTGTCAGTCAGGCCAAACGAGCCGCGCCCACCCACATGCCACTGGCGGAATGGATCGGCTTCGCTACCCCCAGCAAAGGCGGAAATACCGTCAGTGTGGGTGTATCCGCCGCCCAGCCCGAGCGTGTAGCGATCTCCGGTCAGGCCAATCCCGGCATTGGCGTCGAGCGAATTGTGTGCGCCGTATTCCACACTGGCGCGCGCGCCGCTGCGGGTATCGGTTTCCAGCGCGAGCACCCCGCCGATGGCCTCGGAGCCCCAGGCCAGACTGTTCGAACCGCGCAGCAGTTCCACTCGGCCGATCCCACCGCTCATCAAGGTGCCAAGATCGAACCCGCCTGAAGGCGCGGCGATATCTTCCACGCGGATGCCATCAATCGTGACCAGCAATTGCTCCGAATTGGCACCGCGCACGAACAGGCTGGTCTGGCTGCCCAGCCCGCCGCTGCGCGCATAGCTCACCCCGGGCAGGCGTTCGAGCGCACGGGTCAGGTCGGGGCCTTGGACCGCTTCAAGCTCGACAGCATTGATTACGCTGATCGATTGGCCGGACTGGACAAGCGGAACTTTGTTCCCCGTCGCGACCACGACGATACTGTCGGGATCGATCCTCGAATCCGCGACTACAACTTCGTTGCCCTTAGTCTGCGCCACAGCTGGCGCAGCAACAACCAGCGAGCCAGTCAACAATAACAGATATTTCACGCAGCATTCTCCTTCTTGAACGAATGCCGTTCAAGGCGGAGGGCCCGGGCACCATTGCCCAGGTCCAAGCTGCATTCCGGTACACCCCGCCCGGCGCGGAACGACGGTCATCGGCAGGTCTCCTGACTCCCGGATCAGTGCCTGCGCTCACCTTCCCAGCCGTTTGGCCAGTGGTATGTGGAGCGCAAACTCCCCGGTCACAGTTGCGGGGGCAGCGGGGGCATTTAACCCCCTTCCCTTTTCAGCCTGCGCTTTCCTCCCGCTCACGCGGGCTTTGCGCACAGACAACCAATGACACGGCGCTGCCTGTAACCGCGCGTTTCGCTAAGCGCAAGTTGGGCCAATTTTAACTGCTACACACTATCGCCGGGGAACGTCCCGCTGCGGCACGGCGCGAATTGGCCGGTGGCGCGGCGGACGGCTGAGCGCCAACGCGCAAAGCGCGCGACCAGATGCGAGACTGAATGAGCCATTTGCCTGCCCAGCCCTATGAACCCCGGCCGCGCGATTTCGCGTTGCGGCTGCGGCGGAGTGCGGTGCCGACACTGGGCCAGCGGCGCGCACGCGCGCACCGCGGACGGCGGTTGCTGGTGCTGCTGGCGGCGATTGCGGTGCCCGCGCTGGCCGCACCCTCCCCGTGGCAGGCGCCGTGGCAAGCGTTCAGCATTGGCGATGCCGGGGGCGCGCAGCTCAGCGTCGATCCGATGCCGTTCGAGCAATCCGGCGCGAGTTTCCCCGGCTCGGCGTTCTATTACATCGCACCCACCGAGCAGCTGCCACAGAACTATGCCGGGACCAGCAGCGATGCCGCGAGGGCCGGAGCAGGCCTGGTTGATTTTGCCAGCGGGCCGATTGCGCGGGCGATGCGGCTGGACCATTCAGGGGTGGACCGGACCCGCGCGCTCGAATGCCTGACCGCGGCGATCTATTACGAAGCCGCGTCAGAGCCTGACCAAGGCCAGCGCGCGGTGGCGCAGGTCGTGCTGAACCGAGTAGCGCACCCCGCCTTTCCCAACACCGTCTGCGGCGTGGTCTATCAGGGCAGCGAGCGCACCACCGGCTGCCAGTTCAGCTTTACGTGCGATGGTGCGTTGGCGCGGGTGCCGAGCCGGTTCTTCTGGAGCCGCGCGCGCGATGTCGCGGCCTCGGCGCTATCTGGCTATGTCGAACCCAGCGTGGGGCTTGCTACCCATTACCACACCAACGCGGTGCATCCGTACTGGGCGCCCAGCCTGCATTTCATCACCGCAATTGGCGCGCATCGGTTCTACAGCTTGATGGGCCGCGCCGGTGACAGCGGCACTTTCCGTTTTGCCTTTGGCGGCGGCGAGCCGGTGGCCGCGCCGCACCCGCACATCGCCGCCGCAGACAAGCTGCCCGATCCCGCGCTCGACCCACTGGCGCTGCAACGCGCCTATGACAGCGGGTTCAAAACCGCGCAGGCCAGCGGCTCACCGCACGCCGATGAAAGCCCTTCGGCACTGGCCCAGCCCGGCCCCGCGCCGCGCTATTCGGTTGAGATCCAAAGCCGCGGCGGCGACCGGCAATACAGCGGCGACAAGCTGCCCGGATCGCAGCCCGGTACGCACGGGGTAAAGCCCGAATATCAGCAATCGGGCAACTGGATCGCTCAACCGGGCGGCTAATGCGGTCAGCGGAGCCAAATCTGGCGTTGGTAAACAGACAGCAACCATAGCACAGAACCAAGCCTTAGCAGGCGGTTGGCTATAACGGCGGCAACAACAACAAGTCGCAGGCCCCCATTATGACAATCCGCTATGCCGCTGCCCGCCCCGCCGCTGCCCCGGTTACCTTGAGCCGTGCTGCGCTTGGCCGGATCAGCCGTACCCCCGCCAACGACAACGGCGACCCGTCGCTGCGTGACCTGGTGTTGCGCCAGGCCCTAATGCATTTTGCAGTTCACGGGCTGCGCGCCGCGCAAGATGCTGGCGAGCGAGCCGCCGTGGCCTATGCGGCTGGCAACCCGGGCGAATACGATCACTGGCTCGCAATTTGCCGCGCGCTCGATGCCCGGCGAGCGCGGGTTTTGGCCAGTCGGCTGCAGCGCCGCCAGCGATAATCACGCTGATTTCGGCAATGAGCCAGGCAAGTAAGGCTTGTTGCAATTGCGAACCATTATCATAAATATTGCGCGATTGCGGGGTTTTACTACCTTGCAATCGCGCTATCACCGGATTAGGGGCGGGGCTGTTCATCGGGCGGCCCATGCGCCTCGCGGGATTGACGGGCCTTAACCTGACGCTGTTTGCCGATCCCGCCTGAGTGGAAGGACACCGTCGTAATCATGTCTCGCAAGAAGATCGCGCTGATTGGCGCTGGCAACATCGGTGGCACCTTGGCGCACCTCGCTGCGCAAAAAGAACTGGGCGATATCGTCTTGTTCGACGTGGTCGAAGGCGTGCCGCAGGGCAAGGCGCTCGATCTGTCACAGTGCGGCCCGGTTGAAGGGTTCGACGCCAAGATTACTGGCTCGAACGATTACAAGGACATCGCCGGGGCCGACGTGATCATCGTCACCGCCGGGGTCGCGCGCAAGCCGGGGATGAGCCGTGACGATCTGCTCGGGATCAACCTCAAAGTCATGAAAGCGGTCGGCGAAGGGATCAAGGCCAATGCGCCGGGCGCGTTTGTGATCTGCATCACCAACCCGCTCGACGCGATGGTTTGGGCCTTGCGCGAATTTTCCGGCCTGCCGCACCACATGGTGGTTGGCATGGCCGGAGTGCTCGATAGCGCAAGGTTCAGCCACTTTATCGCCGACGAATTCCAGGTTTCGGTGCGCGATGTGAACACTTTCGTGCTCGGCGGCCACGGCGATACGATGGTTCCGGTGGTGCGCTATTCCACCGTCAACGGCATCCCGGTGCCTGATCTGGTCAAGATGGGGCTGAGCACGCAGGACAACATCGACGCGATCGTCAAACGCACCCGCGGCGGCGGCGGTGAGATTGTCGCGCTGCTCGGCACCGGCTCGGCATTCTATGCCCCCGCCGCCAGCGGCATCGCGATGGCCGAGGCGTTCCTGAACGACCAGAAACGCATCCTGCCCTGCGCGGCGTTCGTCAAAGGCAAATACGGCCTCGACGGGCTGTACGTCGGCGTGCCGGTGATGATCGGCGCAGGCGGGGTCGAACGGATTGTCGAGATTGCACTTGATGATGAAGACAAGGCCGGGCTGACGGTGAGCGTCGATGCGGTGAAGGAGCTGCTGGTGGCGTGCCGGGCGATTGATGGGTCGCTGGGATGAGCTGGATTTTACCGCTCATTTCGAGCGTGGTGTTGGCGCAAGGCACTGGGGTTGTGGCAGTACCGACTGAGTTTGATCGCTATTGTTCCACA
>JAYTIS010000080.1:0-1831 GCA_043731725.1 Novosphingobium sp. | reverse complement strand
CCAGCCCGGCGCGCAGCCGCGGGCAAACCGGATCGGCTAGATTGACGTGGGCAACGAGGCCTGGGCCGAAAAAACTACCCGTTCGCGCGGTCGTCCGATCAATGAACTGGTCAACCGCAACGAAGTTGCCCGGTGCCATCGCCGGGCTGAGCGAACCAATCGCCGAAATTGCAATCAGGTCGGTTACCCCGCATCGTTTGAGCACGTCGATATTAGCACGGTAATTGATCTGCGACGGCGGGATCGTGTGCCCCTCCCCATGGCGCGCCAGAAACGTGATGCGCACCCCAGCCAACATTCCGGTGGTGACCGCGGCCGAGGGCAAGCCGAACGGGCTGGCCACTTCGATCACTTGTGCAGCATCGAGCGCAAGTCCAGCGGCGAGACCCGATCCGCAGATGACGCCGATGTGCCACTGAGATTCAACTGACACCGGCATTATTTGGCGAGAATGCCTGCCATGATGAAATCAATCAAATGTTCGCGGTACCGGTCGCGCAGCTGTTCGGTCAGCGTGTCGGTATCGAAGCAATGCCGCAGCACCAGCCGGGCGGAAAAGAACCGGTCGGCCGCTCCTGTTACGGTGAAATAAAACAGTTGCGGATCGACATTGCGGAACAATCCCTGGCTGACCCCATCCGCGATCAGCCGGTCGTACGCCTTGCTCAGCGGCGTCAGATAGGAAATGGCAATCCGGTGCGCTTCCTCGCTGTCGCTGTCGCGCACCAGCCGCATCAGCAGCCGGTTGAGGTAGGGACTTTTATAGTAGGTATCGACCACCGCGCCGATATGCCGTTTGAGCCGCACGTCAGGCGCCATGTCCTTAGCCATCAGCGCGTCGACCGAATGGACGATTTCCTCCATGTCGCGATCGAGCAAGGCCTTCATCAGCCCGGCCTTGTTCCCGAAATAGTATTTGACCAAGGCCGAGTTGAGACCCGAACGTAGCGAAAGTTCGGACAGCGAAATATCGACGAGATCACCCTCGCGCATGATTTTGGAGGCCGTCTCGAGCAAGTGTTCGCGGGCTCCCGGCGGCGCCTCGGATGCGGCTTGTTCGGTCGCCTGGTTCATGCGTAAGGAGGCTCCTCTTCCCACCACGGGTAAAAGTCAGGCATATCTGTAGAAACCTTGGCCGGGAAGTGAGGTGCGCGCTTTTCGAGGAAGCTTTGCACACCTTCCGTAGCGTCAGCGGCTTTCGACAGACGGTAGATCGCGCGGCTATCGACCCGGTGCGCGTGCATCGGGTGATCGCCCGAGGGCAGCCGCCATAGCATCGCCCGCGTCATCGCGACCGAAACGGCCGAGGTGTTATCGGCAATCTCGCGCGCTATCCCCCGCGCTGCGTCCATCAATTCGGCTTGCGGATGGACCGAGCGGACCAGCCCGCCCCGCAACGCTTCCTGCGCATCGAAAATCCGCCCGGTCATGCACCATTCAAGCGCCTGATTGATCCCGACGATTTTGGGCAGGAACCAGCTCGAGCAAGCCTCAGGCACGATCCCCCGCCGCGCGAACACAAAGCCAAAGCGGGCGTTGTCGCTCGCCAACCGGATATCCATCGGCAGCTGCATGGTCACACCGATGCCAACCGCCGCGCCGTTGCAGGCCGAGATCAGCGGTTTCTTCGATTGGAACAGCCGCAGCGTAAGCTTGCCGCCGCCGTCGCGGACGCGCGGATCGGACAAGTCGTCAACGGGGTCTGAGGCTGAAAAGACCGCGCGGCCATCGTCGGGGGTCAGATCCGCCCCGGCACAGAACGCCCGCTCACCGGCACCAGTGAAGATAACCGCACGCACGCTATCATCGGCATCGGTTACGTCCATCGCAT
>JAYTIS010000079.1:0-12627 GCA_043731725.1 Novosphingobium sp. | reverse complement strand
GTGATTGACCAGATCAAGGAACTGATTGAGGTCCGAGTCCGCCCGGCGGTGGCCAATGATGGCGGCGATATCGTCTATCGCGGGTTTCGCGATGGCGTGGTCTATCTGACCATGCAGGGAGCCTGCGCCGGTTGCCCGTCATCGTCGGCCACGCTTAAACAGGGAATCGAATCGCTGCTCAAGCATTATGTGCCCGAAGTACAAGAAGTTCGCGCTGCCTAACCTTGCGTCCTTGTCGGAGAATGTGATGTCCCTGCCCTTGCCCGACGCGGCGCTCGATCAGCTGTTTCGCGCCGCGCGATCGTACAATGGCTATCTCGATGTGCCGGTTGAAACCGCTCAGCTCAATGCCATCTGGGACCTGATGAAAATGGGGCCGACTTCGGCCAACATGCTACCCGCCCGGCTGATCTGGTGCACCAGCGATGAAGCCAAGCAAAGGCTTGCGCAGTTCTGCTTGCCCGCCAATGCCGAAAAGGTGCTCAAGGCTCCAGTCACGGTGATTATCGGCATGGACTTCGATTATCATGAACAGCTTCCCTGGCTGTTTCCCCACGCCGATGCCAAAGCCTGGTTCGATGGAAACGAGCCGCTGCGCGAAGTTTCGGCGATGCGCAATTCGTCGATGCAGGGTGCCTACTTCATTTTGGCTGCGCGCGCGCTCGGGCTCGATACCGGGCCGATGTCGGGCTTCAGCAACGAAGCGGTAGATGCTGCATTCTTTGCCGAAACGCCGCGGGTGAAATCGAATTTTATCTCAACCTTGGGCTACGGCGACCCGGCCAGCATTTTCGAGCGCAGCCCGCGCCCCGATTTCGGCGCTTTCAATCGTATCGCCTGACGCGCTATCGCAGTCGGCATGAGACTGCTGGTGATCGAATGCGCGACCGAGTGCTGCTCGGTCGCCCTGTTTGAACAGGATAGGCTGCTGGGCGGCACCGCGCAGGTGCTGGGCCGCGGCCATGCAGAAGCGCTAGTGCCGATGATCGCCGCCTTGCCCGGCAAAGGCCAAGCGCAGCGAATTGCAGTGTCGCTTGGCCCTGGCAGCTTCACCGGACTGAGGGTTGGGCTGGCCGCAGCCCGCGCGCTGGCCTTGGCCTGGCGAGCCGAACTGCTTGGCTATCCGACTCTGGCCCTGGTTGCAGCCATGGCCCGCGCGGAGGCGTCTTCACGAACTGACGAAGCGCCGGTCAGTGTGGCGATGAGCGGCGGACACGGCGAATGGTTCTTGGGCGAATTCGGCCCGGACGGAGCAGCTCTGGCACCGCCCAAGTCACTCACTCCGGCCGCAGCTGCGCAGGCAGCACGGGCCGATTCGGTCGCCGGATCGCAAGCCGCTGCGCTGGTTGCAGCCCGCGGCTTCGGCCAGGCACTGAAGATTTTGCCCGATGCACGCCAACTGCTGTTGCTGGATCCAGCTTTGCTGAGCCAAGTAGTGCAGCTCCATTATGGCCGCGCGCCTGATGCTCGCTTGCCCGGCGGCACACTACTAAGCGACACTTTGTTCGATGGTGCTTGGCCCGGAACGCCGCAATGATCGTCCCGCTCGACGATCTTGACCGGATTATGGCGGTGATGGGCGCGGCGTTCGATCCCGCGTTTGGCGAGGCTTGGAACCGCCGGCAGGTTGAAGACGCTTTGGTCCTCGGCAATTGCCACTACGGCTTGACCTTCGCGGGGGAAAGCTGCGCCGGGTTTTTCCTGTCACGCTCAGGGGTAGACGAAGAAGAACTGTTACTGCTCGCGGTTATTCCCGAGTTTCGGGGCCACGGACACGGGGCACGGCTGCTCGAGCGGTTTCTTGCCGGTGCGCGCGAACGCGGCGCAGCGCGCGCATTGTTAGAGATGCGCCAAGGTAATTCGGCGGAACAACTCTACCTCCGCCGCCAGTTTGTGCAAATTGGCAGACGTGCCAATTACTACCGCGGAACAAATGGCATCCAAATCGATGCCCTCACATTTGCTTGCAAGTTGGGTGCTGTTTAGATGTCCAATACTTAAAACCAAAACAAACACTCGAAATTTTGTTTAAAACTGTGCCAATCGACTTGTGCACAGTGCAAAAAGGTTTTAGAGAGAACCTGGCCGAACAAATTCGGCAGCTTTGGGTCGAACTATCGAAAGGAATTGGCCATGGATGCAACCCATGCCGATGTGAATGAAATGCTTATCACGCTGACCTCGGACATCGTCGCCGCGCATGTCAGCAACAATAATGTCGCAGTCGAAGACGTCACCGCGCTTATCACTAATGTCTATGGAGCATTGGCCGGACTAGGTCAGCCGGTTGTGGTCGAAGAGAAAATGCCTGAGCCGGCAGTTTCGATTCGTGCTTCGATCAAGCCGGACTACGTGGTCTGCTTGGAAGACGGCAAGAAGCTGAAGATGCTCAAACGGCATTTGATGACGCACTACAACCTAACCCCGGATCAATATCGTGCGCGCTGGAATCTGCCCGCCGACTATCCGATGGTCGCTCCCAATTATGCTGAGAAGCGCCGTGAACTGGCCAAGAAGATCGGCCTTGGGCGCAAGCCTGGCGTGAAGCGCGGACGCAAAAAAGCCGCTTAATCGCAGTTTCAGCCAATTGGTTGTAGAATCGCCCCGCCGACCTATGATCGGCGGGGTTATTCGTTTTGGGACTTACAGCTGCCGTGCACCAACCAATCGACGTCGAAGCGCTTTGTGCCGAACGCGGGCTGCGGATTACCGATCAGCGCCGGGTCATCGCCCGGGTCCTGTCCGAAGCGGAGGACCATCCCGACGTCGAAAAACTGCATGCCCGCGCAGTAGCGATCGATCCGCGCATCTCGATCGCCACGGTGTACCGGACAGTGCGCCTGTTCGAAGAAGCCGGGATCCTTGATCGTCACGATTTTGGCGACGGCCGCGCGCGGTATGAAGCCGCACCCGAAGCACACCATGATCACTTGATCGACGTTGAAAGCGGCAAAGTCATCGAATTCGTCGATCCCGAACTCGAAGCGCTGCAACGCCAAATTGCCGAACGGCTGGGTTACCGGCTGGTCGACCACCGCATGGAACTGTACGGCGTGCGGCTAGAACGGGATAGTTAGCGCGCGTGGGAGCTGCATTGACCATGCCGCGCACACTATCGCTGCGTGGGTGGCTGCAGGTCAGCTCACGCATTTTCGCAATGATTGCGCTGCTGCTGGCTAGTATCCCGCTCTATTATCTGAGCCGCTTGCTCGGCCTGGCTAACCCCGCGCCGCGCCTGTTCCTGAGCGGGGTGACCGCGCTGGCGGGGGTGCAATTAACCTCGCGTGGTCAACTTGCCAGCGGTCCGGTGTTTCTGCTCGCCAACCATGTCAGCTGGATCGACATTTCGGCGCTGAGCAAGCTCACCGGCTGCGCCTTTGTTGGACATGACGGATTGGCTTCGGTGCCATTGCTCAAATGGCTGTGCAAGATGAACGACACCGTGTTCGTCGCGCGGCATGACCGCGCCAGCGTGGCCGAGCAAATTGAAGCAGTGCGCGCTGCCATCACCGACATGCACATCCTAACAATCTTCCCCGAGGGCACCACCAGCGACGGCACCGGACTGCTGCCGTTCAAAAGCTCGCTGCTATCCGCCTTCGAGCCGCTGCCAGAGGGGATTGCGGTCCAGCCGGTGCTGTTCGACTATGGCGCCGAAGCGGCTGCCATCGCCTGGATTGGCGATGAACACGGCCTCGACAATTTCCTGCGCATCCTAGCCCGCACACGGCCAGTACAGTTGACGATCCACTATTTGCCGGTGCTGAGCGGGGCACATCTCGAAAACCGCAAAACCATCGCCACTGCCGCCCGCGAGGCGATTGGCCGGGCTTTGAAGGCTTAACACTTCAATTGTTCGCGCGATTGGCCTAACGGGCGCAGCGCATGACCGTTACCTCGCCCCCCAAGACCTACCGGGTCAAAAGCTTTGGCTGCCAGATGAACGTCTATGATGGCGAACGGATGGCGGACCTGCTTGGCGCGCAAGGCATTGCTCCGGCGGCGGCAGGCGTGGAAGCCGATCTGGTGGTGCTCAACACCTGCCACATCCGCGAGCGCGCGACTGAAAAGGTGTTTTCCGACATCGGGCGGCTGAAACGGGCCGATGGCAGCGCGCCGATGATCGCGGTCGCGGGCTGCGTTGCGCAGGCCGAGGGCGAAGAGATCATGCGGCGTGCGCCCACGGTCAGCCTGGTAGTCGGCCCGCAAGCCTATCACCGCTTGCCCGGGATGATCGCCGAAGCAGTTGCCGGTGGCCGCCCGGTCGATACCGATATGCCACTGGAAACCAAGTTCGGCGTGCTACCCGCGCGGCGCAAAGTTGGCCCGAGCGCGTTCCTGACCGTGCAGGAAGGCTGCGACAAGTTCTGCACCTATTGCGTCGTGCCCTATACCCGCGGCGCTGAAATATCGCGGCCGTTCGCGGATCTGGTGGCCGAAGCCGAGCGGTTGGTCGAAGCCGGCGCGAAAGAAATCACGCTGCTTGGCCAGAACGTCAATGCCTGGCGCGATGCCGACGGGCACGGCGAGAACGGGCGCGGACTCGAAAAGCTGATCGAGGCGCTTGCGATGATTCCCGCACTGGCGCGGATCCGCTACACCACCAGTCATCCCAATGACATGACACAAGGGCTGATCGAAGCCCACCGTGATGTGCCCAAACTGATGCCCATGTTGCACTTGCCGGTCCAGTCGGGCAGCGACCGGGTGCTGAAGGCGATGAACCGCAGCCATTCGGTGGCGAGCTATCTGGCGGTGCTCGACCGAGTCCGCGCGGTGCGGACTGATATTGCGCTATCGGGTGATTTCATCGTTGGTTTCCCCGGCGAAAGCGACGCCGAGTTCGAACAGACTGTGCGGCTGATCGAGCAGGTTGGCTATGCCCAATGCTTCAGCTTTAAATATTCGCCGCGTCCCGGCACTCCAGCGGCGACGATGGACGGCCAGATTTTACCAGAGGTGATGGACGAGCGGCTGCAGCGGCTGCAAGCGGCGGTCAATGCCGGGCAACTGGCCTTCAATCGGGCGACGCTTGGGCGCAACTGCACCGTCCTGGTCGAGCGCACTGGCAAGCTTCCCGGCCAATGGTTGGGCAAGTCACCCTGGCTGCAATCGGTGCATTTTATCGGCGAAGCTGCGATCGGTGATGTGGTTGAAGTGAAGCTGATCGAAGCCGGCGACAACTCGCTCGCAGGGCGGCTGCACCCCGTGACAATCTGATCGGACGGGCGAGCGGGTCTTACCCTAAAGCCACACCCAGTGCGTTTTCCACCATTGTACCGCATGCTGACGCTTGCCTGTCACAGTCGGAGTTCTAACCTCACGAATCAGAGGGAAGCTCCGCCCCGGATTGAAAGGAATACATGCCCCGCAAACCACACCGCGCCCATGAACCGGCAACCGTCCGCACCGCATCTCCCCGTACGCGCAACGATATCCAACGTGCGCGCAGTGAAATCGAATTTGACGAGGCGACTATCCTGGGTGCGCTGTTCGGCCAGTTCGACGCCAACCTGGTGCAAATCGAGAATCGGCTCGGGGTCTATATCGCGGCGCGCGGCAACAAGGTGCAGATTGAGGGTCCGGAGGAGCCAGTTGCGCGTGCTCGCGACGTATTGAAGGGTATGCATCAGCGGCTGCTGGGCGGGCAGGAACTGGATTCGGGCGTGGTCGAGTCGCTGATCGCGATGTCGGCCGAACCCACGCTTGAGGGCATCGTTTCAGGAGTGGATGGCGCGCCAAGCGTGATCATCCGCACCCGTAAGAAAACAATCGTACCGCGCAGCGCGATGCAGATCGAATATATGCGCGCGCTGGCCAGCAAGGATATGATCTTCGCACTGGGCCCGGCGGGAACCGGCAAGACGTACGTGGCGGTGGCGCAAGCGGTCAGCCAATTGATCACCGGATCGGTCCAGCGTCTGATCCTGTCACGCCCGGCAGTCGAAGCGGGCGAGCGGTTGGGGTTTCTGCCCGGCGACATGAAGGAAAAGGTCGATCCGTACCTGCGCCCGATTTACGATGCGCTGTTCGATTGCATGCCGCCCGAGCAAGTCGAGCGGCGGATCGCCTCTGGCGAAATCGAGATCGCGCCGATCGCGTTCATGCGTGGGCGGACCTTGGCCGATGCCTTTGTGATCCTCGATGAAGCACAGAATACCACCCCGGCGCAGATGAAGATGTTCCTCACCCGCTTCGGCCAGAACAGCCGGATGGTGATCTGCGGCGATCCCAAGCAAGTCGATATCCCTGGCGGCGCGCCGATGAGTGGACTGAAAGATGCGGTCGAGCGGTTGGAAGGGATCGACGGCATCGCAGTGACGCGGTTTACCGTGGGCGATGTGGTGAGGCATCCAATCGTCGGCCGGATTGTTGAGGCCTATGAGGGGCCAACCGAGTGATGTTGCGCAAAGCAGCGGGGGTCCCCGCTTTCGCGGGGATGACGGTGGATAGGTTGGCTTTGAAATATTCCCCTTCGTCCCGAAAAAGGCGGGGCTGATGGTGGCTGTTACGCGGCATCGAATTCTCCCGTCGCCCCCGCGAAAGCGGGGGTCCCGCTGGTTTGCTCCGCCCTTACCATGACTCACGGCGGTTGGGTTTACATGATGGCAGACCGGTATCGCGGCGCAATCTACACCGGCGTTTCTGCTTACTTGCCCGAGCGGGTCACCCAGCATCGCGAGGGTAAAGGATCGGCGTTCTGTTCGAAATACAAACTCACCCGTTTCGTCTATTGCGAAAACTATAACCGGATCGAAGACGCCATTGGCCGCGAAAAGGCGATCAAAAAATGGCGCCATGCTTGGAAAATCGAGTTGATCGAGACAATGAACCCTGATTGGGATGATCTCTACGACCGGATCAATGGCTAGGTCGGTGAAGAGTGAAGAAAGCGGGATTCCCGCTTTCGCGGGGATGACGACGAATTTGATATTTGCCTTGAATTATCGTCGCCCCCGCGAAAGCGGGGGTCCCGCTGGCTTCTGCCAACGTTGCCGAACCGCGCAATGCCAGTTATCTGCCGCACCGTCGCAAGGAAGGAAGCGGGGTCCCCGCTTTCGCGGGGATGACGAGGTTTGGTTTTGGAATTTGAAGTTTCAGTGGTCGCCAGCTGGCCGTCCCCACCGGACTGGGAGGTATTAGCCAGCCGCGCCGCTGCCGCCAATACACAACTGACTCCCGAACTCGATAACCCGCGCCTGTCCGCCAGCCTGCTGTTCACCTCCGACGCCGATGTCCAAGCGTTAAACCGCGAATGGCGCGGCAAGGATCAGCCGACCAATGTGCTGTCGTTTCCGATGCTCGAACGCGCCGAATTGCTCGCGCTCGTCCACGATGGCCCACCCGAACTGCTCGGCGATATCGCGTTGGCGCTGGAAACCTGCTCGCGGGAGGCGGCCGCAAAGGGCATCAGCCTCGAACACCACACCACGCACCTGATCATCCATGGCTTGCTGCATCTTGCTGGCTACGATCACGAAACCTCGGCCGAAGACGCACATGCCATGGAACTTCTGGAAATAAACGCGCTTGCGCAGATGGGCATTGCCGACCCATATGGCGATCACGATCAGGACTTGGCGTGATCAGGGGATTTGCGGCGTTACGATGGCCGAGACGGTATCCGGAGACGGAGATAGTAGAAGCTGGCTGAGCCGGATGGTGCGCCGCGCCCTCAGCGGGGGTGAGGCTGACCAATCGCTGCGCGCGCAGCTTGAAGAGGCCATCGATGAGCACGAGGAAGATGGTGGCGTCGATGCCGACGGCGACCTCTCGCCGCTGGAGCGGCTGATGCTGCGCAACCTGCTCCATTTCAGCGAACATGACGCCGACGACGTGGCGATCCCGCGCGGCGAGATCATCGCCCTTCCCGCCAGTGCGAGCTGGGACGAAGTGGTCGCGGCTTTTGCCGAACACGGCCATTCGCGCTTGCCAGTCTATGGCGAAACGCTCGACGAAATCATCGGCATGGTGCTGATCAAGGACGTCTTCGTGTTGCTCGCAGCGGGTAAAGTGCCCAAGGACTGGACCACGTTGCTGCGCCAGCCACTGTTTGTACCGCAGGCCCGCAATGCGCTTGATGTGCTCAAAGACATGCGCGCCAGCCGCGTGCATCTGGCAGTGGTAGTCGATGAATATTCGGGCACGGACGGAATTATCACCTTCGAAGACCTGGTCGAAGAGATCACCGGTGAGATTGAAGACGAACACGACGATGCGCCCGAGGCGCTGTTGATCTCGCTGCCCGGCGGGATGTGGGAAGCAGACGCGCGGGCCGAGTTGGACGAAGTCGGCGCACTGATCGATCCGCGGCTGGGGGTGATCGAAGAAGATGTCGACACGCTGGGCGGGCTCGCATTTATGCTCGCTGAAGCCGTCCCCAACGTTGGCGCAATGCTGCATCATAGCAGCGGCTGGAAGCTGGAGGTGATGGCCGGCGACGAAAAACGGGTAACGCGGCTGCGGCTGCATCCACCGACCCCGCCGGCTGAAAGCGAAGAGTAGCCCGCTTGGCCATCCGCCGTCTTCCCCCCCTGCGCGCGATCGAGGCGTTTGTCCGGATCGTCCGGATGGGCAGCGCCCGCGCTGCCGCCGACGAGCTGGGCCTGAGCCCCTCGGCCTTGTCGCGCAGAGTCGCCGCGCTCGAAGAGTTCATCGGCAAGCGGCTGTTCACGCGCCAGCACCAGGCGATGAAACTGACCGACGAAGGCACCGCCTTCTACGACGCGGTCAGCCCGCGGTTCGACGAACTGGCCGCGGCGGTCGAAAGTCAGGTTGAGGATTCCAAGGTGCTGCGGCTGCATCTGGGGGTCTTGCCGCTGTTTGGCACCCAGCGGCTGTTTCCCCGGCTGCCCGAACTCAGGAAACAGCATCCCCGGCTGCATATCGATTTTGACACGGCCGCACATCCGGAGGCCCGAGTGGGCGATACGCTCGATGCGGCGATTGTGCTGGCCAAACAGCCCGACCCGGCGCTTCACGCGGTGCGGCTCGATCACAACTTGGTCTACGCCTTCACTTCGAAGGCACTGGCCGAGGAAGTAGGCAGCATCCCTTCTGCTGACATCCTGTCACGCCAAACGTTCCTGATCCACACCGAACTGCCTGACAGTTTTGTCGCGTGGAAGCAGGCGCTGGGAATGCCCAAGCTCGTCCCGGCGGCGATCGATCATCTGGATTCGGGGCAGCTAATCCTCGAAGCTGCGGCCAATGGCCTGGGCATCGCGATCATGCACGACGATCACTTTCACCGCAGCCATGATAATCGGCTGGCCAAGTTGTACGAGATCGAAGTGGAGAGCCCCTACTCCTACTGGTTTATCTGCCGCCCGCACGCGCTCGAACTGCGCAGCGTGCGGATCTTCCACGACTGGATCGCGCAGGCGGGGTTGTAGCCTATTCATCGTGAATACGGCATCATGCTGCAATGAAACGCCGATTCGTCCTCACCGCCTTGCCCGCCATGCTGCTTGCGCTAACCAGCGCGGGTAAGCCGAAGAAGCCAGCTAATGCTAAATCCCTACCCCTGCCGCCATTGGGCGATGCGGTGCTGGTCGAACTGGTCACTGATCAAGGGACAATCGTGGTCGAGCTTGACCACAAGCGCGCGCCGCTCACGGTCGAGAACTTCATGCGCTACGTCGATAGCGAGCGGTACAATGGCATGACGTTTTACCGGGCGATGCATCTCAATTGGGGAACCGAGCCCAACGGTGTGCTGCAAGGCGGGCTCAATCAGTTTCCACAGCGATTGATGAAACCGGTGGCGCATGAACCGACCACTGTGACCGGGTTGACGCACAAGGCCGGGACGTTGTCGATGGCGCGCAACGCGCCGGGAACAGCGATGGCTGATTTTTCGATCCTGCTGTCAGACTTGCCGTCGTTCGACGCCAATCCAAACGGCGCCGACGCCGAAGCGCGGGCCGGCTACGCCGCCTTCGGCCATGTGGTCAGCGGGATGGATGTGGTCCGGCGGATTTACGACGCACCGCGCTCTCCGACCAAGGGCGAGGGCTTTATGAAGGGTCAAATGCTCGACCCGCAGGTTAAGGTTCCCAAAGTGCGGCGGGCGCCGGTGGTCCAGCTAGCGGCGCCCGCCAAATAATCAGGCTTCGCTCAGTGTCGCTTTGACGATCGAGCCCGGCTCGCGCGGGGGCTCGCCCTTGGGCAGCGCGTCGACGTGGTCCATGCCTTCCTCGACTTTGCCCCAGACCGTGTACTGCCGATCAAGGAAGCCAGCATCATCGAAGCAGATGAAGAACTGGCTGTTGGCGCTGTTGGGTGCATTGGTGCGGGCCATCGAGCAGACCCCGCGAACGTGCGGTTCGTTGTTGAATTCAGCTTGCAGGTCTGGCTTGCTTGATCCGCCCATGCCGGTGCCATCGGGGCAACCGCCCTGCGCCATGAAGCCCGGTATCACGCGGTGGAACTTCACTCCGTCATAGAATCCCTCGCCGACCAATTCCTTGATCCGCGCGACGTGGCCGGGGGCCAGATCGGGGCGCAGCTTGATCTTGACGTCGCCGCCCGAGCTGAGGTTGAGATTGAGATATTCGTCGGCCATTGTCGTGTCTCCTTGGAATTTGCAGCCGATATAGGGAGCCGCGCGGCAAAGTCACGCCTTCGCCGTGCAGGGCCGCGCCAGACCGGTTGCTTTTGCATAATACCGGCCTAGACCGGCCCCGATGACTCCCGAAGAACTCCTGTCTGAACGTCTGGACGCCGCTGACGAAGCGGAACGGGACGTGCGCGCGACCGATCGCCTAGATGACGAAAATACCCTCAAAAAGGACTACGTCAGGCGCGTCCAGGCGGCGCTTGAGGCGGGCGAGGACGAGCTGGTCTACAATCTGGTCGAGCCGCTGCACCCGGCCGATATCGCCGACCTGTTCGAACTGATCGATGCCGACGAGCGGCTGGCGCTGTCGAAAGCGATCACCGACCTAATGGGCGGCGAGGTGTTCGCCGAGCTCAACGACCACGTCCGCGAATTGCTGGTCGAATCGCTGCCCGCCGGCGAAGTGGCCGACATTGCCGAACAGCTCGACACTGACGACGCGGTGGCGATGCTCGAAGACCTCGACGAGGACGATCAGCAGGCCGTGCTGGCCGAAATGGAGCCCGAAGACCGCGCCGCGATTGAAACCGCTCTGGCCTTCCCCGAGGAGTCCGCCGGGCGGTTGATGAGCCGCGATTTCGTCGCGGTGCCCGAACATATGAGCGTTGGCGATCTGATCGATTTCCTGCGCGAAGGCCGCGATCTGGCTAACGAATTCTGGGAAGTATTTATCGTCGATGCGCGGCATCACCCGATCGGTAGCTGCGCGCTCAGCTGGATCCTGCGCACTCCGCGCCACATCGCCTTGACCGACGTGATGACCCGCGAACAAGCGCTGATCCCGGTGACGATGGACCAGGAAGAGGTGGCGCTGCGGTTCCAGAAATATGCGCTGATTTCTGCGGCGGTGGTCGATAGCGACGGGCGGCTGGTCGGTCAGATCACAGTCGATGACGTGGTCCACATCATCCAGAAGGAAGCCGGCGAGGACGCCTTGGCACTCTCGGGCGCTGGCGATGGTGATATCAACGAGCCGATCCAACTTACAATCCGCACCCGGCTGTTCTGGTTGTTCATAAACCTTGGCACTGCGATCCTCGCTGCTGGCGTGGTTGGGCAGTTCGAGGCCGAGATCGCCAAGTTTGCGGTACTCGCGGTGCTGATGGGCATCATTTCGGGCATGGGCGGGAATGCCGGAACCCAGACGCTGGCGGTGGTGGTCCGTGCATTAGCGACAAATCAGCTGACTGACAGCAACACGGTGCGAATGATCTTGCGTGAGTTGACGATCGCGCTCGCCAACGGTGCGGTATTGGGAATTGCTACCGGACTTGGCGTGGCCTTGCTCTACCACAACTCAACACTGGGCTGGGTTATGGCTGCGGCGATGCTGATCAACAATCTCAACGCTGGACTATCGGGGATCATGATTCCGCTAACGCTCGATAGGTTCAAGATCGACCCGGCAGTCTCATCGGCCGTGTTTGTGACCATGATGACCGACGTGCTCGGCTTCTTCAGTTTCCTTGGTCTCGCCTCGCTGGCTGGCCTGGCCGGATAGCGCTGGCGTGCCGTTGCACCTAACCAAAGTCGCCTTCCGCGCGCAGTCGCTGGAAGAAATCCACGGTTGGTTCGCCAATCGCGGCGCCGAGGGCACGCTAACCACGCGCTATCTGCCCAAACGCCATGCCGAGCTGATCGGCGGCTCGGTGTTCTGGATCTTCAAGCGCCAACTGGTCGCGCGCAGCCAGATCCTGCGCTTTGAGGAAGCCGAAGCCGGACGCACCGCGATCATTATCGATACCAAGCTGATCGACGTGCTGCCCAAACCGCACCGCGCGCACCAGGGCTGGCGCTATCTGGCAGGCGACGACGCGCCGCGTGACTTGGCCGATGGCGAAGTGGTGGGCGACGTGATGCCCGGCAAACTGGCGGGCGATCTGGCGCGGCTGGGGCTGGTTTAGCGGTTATTGGCATTGGTATGCCCCATACCCTACCTCCGTTCGTGTCGAGCGAAGTCGAGACACCGGCGCGCGGTGTCTCGAAATCTCTCGACACGTACGGAG
>JAYTIS010000078.1:0-7443 GCA_043731725.1 Novosphingobium sp. | reverse complement strand
GGATAGACAAGCAAAATGCATTTTTTGATTGTGACCCAGGTGGTCGGTCTATTCAGCGCCCTTGTGACCCTAGCTCACACGGGGTCCCGCAGCACAATGTCCCATGCGAAAGTTAGCATTCCACTTGACGACGGGCTTATCAGCCGCGCGGTCAATAGGGCGGGGTCATTGTGCCTGAGAGCCATCGTGGAACGAATGGCATCCACCTCGTTCAACGGCTCGCTTGGGAAGTACATCTGGGTCACGATGCGCGAATCGTTGCCAGTGATATCAAAGTGGATGTGCGGAGTCCTCGGCGCTCCACTTGGGTCGGGATAAGCTCCCGGCTTGATCGAGACGATGCGGAACGTCCCATCTCGCCCCGCGCGTATGCGAGCGAAGCCTTGAAAATTTGGATCCAAAGGGGCGTCATTGTCATCTCCCACATTGGCGTATCTGCCCACGGAGTTTGCTTGCCAAACGTCGATCGAGGCACTTGACACTGGTGATCCATCTCGCCGTAGAACTCTGCCGATAACCTCGATTAGTTGGCCCTTAGCGCGCTCAGGCCGTCCGGAGACGTGAGCCAAATCCAAGTCGTGTTCATTCATATGCTTTACGGGATAGAACGGGCCGAGGGTTTCCTGCGGCGTTGGCCTTAGCGGCGTAGACCACACTTGAGCTGGAAGGGTTGTAAGCCCCAAACCAAGCACTACGGATCGCCGTGACAGGATCATAAACGTTCCTCTGGCAGCATCGGGTTGGACGACGTTGTGGGCCAGCGCCACGATGGGCCGACATCTGCTCAATAGCAAACTAGCCTGCCCAAATCAGCACGCCAGTATTTGAATCACACCCAAAAACGTCCCCTCACACCCGAACCGGCGGCTCGTTATAACTCCTCTGCGCGGTGATCGCGGCATCGGGGGTGGCTAGGATCATTTTCAGCGTCTCGGGCGGATAGGCCATGTTGGGTACCGCAGGATCGTAAGCGGGCTGCGCAACGCTAGCTTCGGACACGCACGGTGCTGGATTGCGCATGGCTTCGGCTTCCGCGCCCGAAATCCCGCAGGCGGTCAACACCTTGGAATCGACCCAGCGCGCCGGGTCGACCTCGCTCACCGCGCAGCTTACTTCGAGCGTCAGGCCTTCGGGGCCGGCGAAATAGATCGATTGGCAGAAGCCATGCCCGATCGGGCCGATCGCGGCCACGCCGTGACTGCGAATGCGGTTGCGCAGCGCAAGCAGCCCAGCCTCGTCGGGCGCGCGGAAGGCGATGTGCTGCATCGTGCCGGCCGCGCATTTGCCTGCGCCGGTGCCGGCGTGGGTTACGCCGATCTTGGCCGGAATATTGCCCACGCCGTCCAGCTCGACCACCGAGAAAAAGCTGTCATCCGCCATCTTGAGGAACGCGTGCTTGCCGCCAGGGACGCCGTGCATGTCGAACAGCCCGACCAGCGGAAAGCCCAACACTTGCGTGAAAAAGGTCAGCTGCTCTTTCATGTTGGCGAACATGATCGCGATGTGGTGGATGCCATCGGGCTGCTGGACGGACATGGGCCTCTCCTCGATCGTTTTTCCGAAGCTAGCATGGTGTTGGTGGGTTGGGGGAGAAGATTTGGTTCGCGCAAAGGCGCAAAGCCGCAAAGAGGTGGTGCTTCGCGGCGAAGCCGCTTGTATTACCGTCCTTACGCAAAGTGATACTGTCGCAATGGCGACAATGGCCTGCGGCCCGCACTTCTTCTTTGCGGCTTTGCGCCTTTGCGCGAACCAAATTCTCGACAACCCCTCGAAACCGCGTCACTTAACGCGCAGTGCAGCCATTTGTCGCCAGTCGCCGTTTGTTCATCGCTGCCTCGGCGGCGATGGTTTTGATGCCGCGGTCGCTGCGCGCGCAGGAGGTTTCCGTGTTCCAGTCCAACCGCCCACCGCCCGGCGCGCGTCGGTTTGTCAGCAAGGCGGTTGAACACGAGTTGGCGCGCGTTTCGGGCTTGATTGCGGACCTGGAGCTGGCTTGGCTGTTCCAGAACTGCTTTCCCAATACGCTCGACACCACGGTGTTCATGGGTGAGGTTTCCGGCCAGCCCGACGCCTTCGTGATCACTGGCGACATCCCGTGCCTGTGGCTGCGCGATTCGGCTGCGCAGCTGCGGCCGTACCTGCATCTGGCGCGCAGCGATGCGCAGTTGACGCAGCTCTATCGCGGACTGATCCGCCGCCACGCGCGCTGTGTGTTGATCGATCCCTATGCCAACGCGTTCATGCGCGATCCCACCGCGATGAGCAATCTCGACTGGTCAAAGATCGACCAGACCGAGATGAAACCCGGAGTGGCCGAGCGCAAGTGGGAGGTCGATTCGCTGTGCTATGTGTTGCGGCTGGCTTATGATTATTGGCAGGCGAGCGGCGATACCCAGCCATTTGATGCGACTTGGGCCGAGTCCGCGAAGATGATCGTTGCCACGTTCAGGTCGCAACAACGCCGCACCGATCCCGGGCCGTACCGCTTCCAGCGACGTAGCGACCAGCCGACTGAGACCACGCTGGCCGGGATCGGGGTGCCGACCCGTAAGACCGGGCTGATCCATTCGGCTTTCCGCCCGTCAGATGATGCCTGCACCTTTCCTTTTAACATTCCCGGCAATCTGTTCGCGGTGGCCACTTTGCGTGAGTTGGCCGCTCTTGCCGAGGACGTGCTTCACGATGAGGCGCTGGGACGCGAGGCGCGTGCGCTCGCCGACGAGGTTGAGGCGGCGGTGCACCAGCACGGCACGATGCTGCTGCCCGATGGGCGGCAGGTGTTCGCCTATGAGACCGACGGCTATGGCAACCACCTGTTCATGGACGATGCCAACGTGCCCTCGTTGCTTGGGCTGGCGTACTTGCGCTGTGTGCGGGCGGACAATCCGCTGTGGCAGACCACTGCCGCAGCTGTTTGGAGCGAGGCCAATCCGTGGTTCTTTTCCGGGCGGGCGGCGGCGGGCGTAGGCGGGCCGCACATTGGCGAGCGGCAGATCTGGCCGATGTCGATCATCGTGCGGGCGCTGTCGAGCAGCGACGATGCGGTGATCGCCGGGGCGCTTAAGACTTTACGCAACACCCACGCCGGAACCGGGTTCATGCACGAGTCCTTCGATCAGGACGATCCGACGCGCTATACCCGCAAGTGGTTCGCCTGGGCCAACGGGCTATTCGGTGAATTGGTGGTCAAGGTGGCGGCAGAACGGCCGCATTTGCTGGCGGCGCGTTATGAGTGAATTTCGCAACCTCTAAAATTTCGTCATCCCGGCGCAGGCCGGGGCCCAGTCCAAATAAGGAATGTCGCGAAGCGGCGCTTGTTTGCTGCGGTCTGGGTCCCGGCCTGCGCCGGGATGACGGGTTTTGGGGACGATTTACCATACGAATTTCAGTGCAGTTTGGCCCGTCACTTGGCCATCCTCATCAAACCGCCGCTCGATGATCACACCCGCGCCGGCCTGGTCGACCGCCACCACGCTTGAACAGCGCGTGCCATAGCGATTATTGCGGATGAACGGGGCTGAGAACGGGTTATCCGGATCGCTAGGGTCGGGGCGTTGATCGCCGAGCGGTTCGAGCAAGTCAGCGGGTTCGCCGCCGCGATCCAGCCATGCGGCCAACGCGGTTTCGAGCTGCGCGGTTTTGAACCAGCGGTCTTCCGGTGCTCCGTTGGACAAGCCGTGGATGCCGGGGGCGAGCGCGCGGTGCATGGGGGCGGGGTGATTGGTCATCAGCACGGCCCGGCCGTTAGCTACCGCGAACAGGTTGAACGGATTGAGACTGTTCAGGTCAGGTAGCTGCATGCCCAGCAGGCAATCGGACACCAGCGCGCCGCGTGAGAGCAAGCCGGGAGGGGGACCGCCATCGACCCGGCGGTTCGTAACCAAAGCAAACCGACCCGATGGATGAACCCCCAGCCACGTCCCGCCGGCCTGCAGATCCCGCCCGGCCAGCACGCCATTATCCCACCGCGCCAGCGGCGCCGTCGGACGCACGTGCAATTCGTCGCGGTTGCCAATGGCCACCAGCCGCCAGCGCGGATGCGCCATCCAGGCCATTGCGGCGACGCACATCAAATCAGCCCTTTGGCTTTCAGACTGACATGACCTTCCTTGCCGATAATCACGTGATCATGGACCGTGATCCCCAGCAGCCGTCCGGCCTCGGCAATCTTGTTGGTGATCTGCACGTCGGCGCGGCTCGGTTCGGGCGAGCCGGATGGGTGGTTATGCACCAAGATTAGCGCCGACGCGCCCAAGTCGAGCGCTTTCTTGACTACCTCGCGCGGGTGGATCGCGGCCTCATCAAGGGTGCCGTCGCTGAGCTGATCATCGAGAATTAGCCGGTTTTTCGTGTCGAGATAAAGCACGCGCACGCGTTCGTGGCGCAGGTGCGCCATGTTGATCGTCAAGTAATCGATCAGCATCTGCCAGCTGGCCAGCACTGGCTGTTCCTGCAAACCAGTGCGCGCCAGCCGCCGCGTTGCCAGTGCCACGATTTTCAGGGCGGCGGTGCTGGCCGCGCCCATGCCATTCTCTTGCGCCAGCGCAGCCGGTTCGGCATTGAGCACTCCCGCGAGCCCGCCAAACCGCTTTAGCAGGGCTTTCGCCAGCGGCTTCATGTCTTTGCGCGGGACTGCGGTCATCAGCAAATATTCGATCAATTCGTGGTCCGCGAGCGCTTCGGAACCGCCATCAAGCAGCCGCTTACGCAGCCGCGCGCGGTGGCCAGCGCCGTCATGCGCCAGATCGCGTGCAGGATCGTTTTTCTCGGTCACGCGTTCCCTTCCCTGTTCGCCGCATTCCATTGCCTTTCCCTGGCGACGCGCGCAAGGGTGCAGCAATGTCGGGACCTGACGGCCAAGAGCTTGAAGAATTGCAGGATCTAGCCAGTGCCCCGCGCCGCCGCCGTGGTTGGCGCATGGTGGGCGTACTAGCGGCGGTGCTGGCCGTCATACTGTTCGGAGCGTGGCTGGCGCGCGAACGGATTGCACACAAGGTCATTAATGACCGGCTTGAAAATCTGGGCCTGCCGGCGACCTACAAAATACAGAAAATTGGTACTACGCGCGAAATTCTGACCGATATTGTGATCGGCGATCCGGCGCATCCTGACTTGACGGTGGAACGCGCCGAAGTGCGGATCGTGCCGACGTTCGGTCTACCCACCATCGGCCGGGTCACGCTGCTTCGGCCGCGACTTTTCGGGCGGATTGCGCAGGGCAAGATCAGCTTTGGATCGCTCGATAAGGTGCTGTTCGCCAACAAGGGCGGACCCAAAGGCCTGCCCGATCTCGATCTGACGCTGATTGATGGCCGCGCACGGATCGACAGCGCCGCAGGTTCGCTCGGCCTAAAGGCCGAGGGATCGGGCAACCTGCGAGGCGGTTTTGCCGGTACATTGGCCGCCATTGCCCCCACGCTTACGCTGGGAGCGTGCCGAGTGCAGCGGCTAACAGCTTATGGGAAGGTCTCGGTAGCCTCGGCTGCACCAAAATTCGATGGTCCGATGCGGCTGCAGGCACTCGATTGTCCGCGCAGCCGGCTGGCCTTACGTAACGCCAACCTGCAACTGATCGCCACGCTTGGCACCGCATTCGATAGTGCTCATGGCAGCTATGCGCTGGCTAGCGGCACGCTCGGCTTCAAAGACAACCAGCTTGCCAGCGCCAATGGAACCGGCGAATTTTCCTGGGTTAGCGGCGATCTCACCGTGGGTTACAAGCTCAAGGGTCAGGGGCTGGCAGCGGGCGGGATCAAGGCCGACGCGGTGGCGCTCGAAGGGGCAGCGCGCAGCCATGACCGGATGGCCAGTTTCAGCAGTGAGGGTGTCCTCGGTGCGTCGGGCGTTTCACCCGGGCATGGGCTGGAAGTCACATTGGCTGGAATTGAAAAGTCGGGCGCGGGAACGCTGATGGAGCCGCTTGCGGCGCAGCTGCGCGGTGCGCTCGCGCGGGCGGCCCAGCACAGCAGTCTGAGCGCGACCTTCCAACTACGCCAGAGTGGCCAGTTGACCAATCTGGTCGTGCCCGAGGCCTTGTGGCGCGGTGGCAATGGTGCGCGGTTGGCGGCACTGTCGCGGGTGACAGTAACGCTGGGCGGGCAGGGCGGAATGCAGCTGGCCGGTAACTTGGTCACCGATGGCCCCGGTCTGCCGCATATCGAGGGGCGGTTTGAGCGGCGCGGCGGCGGCGGCGCGCTGGCATCATTGGTGCTCGCACCGTACCGCGCAGGCGACAGCATGGTGGCCTTGCCCGAACTCAAGCTGGTGCAACTGCCGGGCGGCGCAATCGGCTTTGCCGGTCGGGCGCTGGTCACCGGGGCCTTGCCTGGCGGCAAGGTCGATAGTCTGGTCCTGCCGATCGAAGGTAACTGGTCGTCCGGCGGCGGTTTGGCGGCGCTGCGCCGGTGCACGCTGCTCAGCTTTGATCGGTTTAAGATCGCTAACCTGACGCTGGCTAGCCAATCATTGACGCTCTGCCCGGGGCCCGAGGGCGCAATTCTCAAGAGCGACGCGCGCGGGACGCGATTATCGGCCGGAACTTCTGGATTGGCGCTTACCGGGACGCTCGGCAGCACCGCTATCCGGTTGCGCAGCGGGGCAGTAGGCATGGCCTGGCCGGGAGCGCTGGTGGCGCGCAATATCGATGTGTCGCTGGGGCCGGTGAATTTTCCCACCACGCTCAAGATTGCGCTGCTCAACGCGACGCTGGGTAAGATAATCATGGGCAAATTTGCCGGCACCGAACTCAAACTGAACGCGGTGCCGCTCGACGTACTGGATGCAGCGGGCAGTTGGCGCTTTGCGAACAAGGAATTCACCGTCCAAGGTGCCAGTCTGACGGTCAAAGATCGGCTTAAGGAAGCGCGGTTTTACCCGTTGGTGGCGCGCGGTGCCACGCTCAGCCTGCATTCGACCACCTTCGTTGCCAATGCACTGTTGCGCGAACCCAAGAGTGACCGGCTGGTGACCGAGGCCAGGATCGTTCACGATCTCGATACCGCCAGCGGCCACGCCGACCTGCTGGTTCCGGGGATTCTATTCGATCGCGGGCTTCAACCCGATACCCTGACCTATCTCAGCCAAGGCGTGATCGCATTGGCGAAAGGCACGGTTTATGGCCAGGGCCGGATCGACTGGAACCGTAAAGGGGTCGTCAGCACGGGCGATTTCGCCACCGACAAGCTTGATTTCGCGGCGCAATTCGGACCGGTCAAAGGTGCCCATGGGACGGTGCATTTCAACGATCTGCTGGCGCTGGTCACGGCACCCAACCAAACGCTGCATGTCGCTTCGATCAACCCCGGGATCGAGGTCAACGACGGCGACGTTTCGTTCCAGCTCGAACCGGGCCACCTGCTCGTGGTCAACGGCGCCAAGTGGCCATATATCGACGGTTCGCTCGAATTGCTGCCGACCCGCTTCGTCATCGGCGGGTCCGAAACG
>JAYTIS010000077.1:0-5236 GCA_043731725.1 Novosphingobium sp. | reverse complement strand
GATGGCGACCGGATCGGGGCGATCGACGGCAAAGGGCGCGTGATCTGGGGTGACCAGCTGCTGATGATCTACGCTGAGGACCTCCTGCGAATGGAGCCTGGAGCCGCGATTATTGCGGATGTTAAGGCCTCCGGAGCTTTATTCGAGCGAGTCTCTCAGTTGGGTGGACGGCCGACTATGTGGAAAACCGGACACAGCCTGATTAAGTCCAAAATGAAAGAGATTGGCGCGCCGTTGGCCGGTGAGATGAGCGGCCACGTGTTTTTTGCGCACAAATACTATGGCTTCGACGACGCGCTTTACGCGGCAGTGCGTCTGATCGCGGCCTCGTCGCGGCTCGGCAAGTCGGTCACCCAATTGCGCAGCGAAATGCCCGCACTGGTCAACACGCCTGAATTGCGCTTCCAAGTCGACGAAAGCCGCAAGTTTGCGGTGATCGACGAGGTCAAGGCTCGGCTGAGCAAAACCGGTGCCGATGTTAATGACATCGATGGGGTACGGGTCTCAACCCCCGATGGATGGTGGCTGCTGCGCGCTTCAAACACGCAAGACGTACTGGTCGCACGCGCTGAAAGCACTGATCAACCCGGGCTGGACCGGCTGCTGGGCGAGATTGATGCGCAGCTGGCTGAGTCAGGGCTGGAGCGCGGCGCACAGGCGGGGCATTGAACGGCAGGGTTCGATCCGAACTGGCGCCGACCTAAATCAGCGGCTCAAATCATCAGCGCCGGATCGTCGCCTTCTTCCACCGGGTAGCCGGCCTCGCGCCAGGCCTTCATACCGCCATCAAGTGCCACTGCGCGCCGAAAGCCAAGCTGGCGCAGGGTCGCCGCAGCCAGGGTTGATACTTTGCCGAACTCGCAGATGGTGAGGATTTCGACCTCGGGATCGGGGAAGGTCTCATCGACCTTGAGCTCAAGTTGGCCGCGGGCCAGATGCCTGGCACCGGGCACCCGCGAGCGTGACCAAGCATCGCGCTCGCGCACGTCGAGCACCACGAAGTCGTTGCGGCGTTCGCCCAGCCGACGGGCGAGTTCGTCCATCGCCAAGAACGGGGTTGAGGCAGCCGCATCTTCGAGCAGTTGGCGGACCGTTACTCCGCCAGAAATATTGGTACGCAGCGCCTCAGTAAGATGGGTCGGCATGGCAAGGTCAAGCGAGCGCATCATCGTTACAAAATCGGCGCGCTCAGCGTGCTGGAGGCGGCGATTGTCTGCTTTTTCGGCGCAAATCGTAGATTGTCCCTTGTTGGCGTAGTCGTGCGCTGGGAAGATCAGCATTTCATCTGGCAGCAACAAGAGCTTGCTGAACAGGCTGTGATACAGCGCTTCGGGATCGCCGCTGGGTAGATCAGTCCGCCCAGTACCGCCGATCAGTAGGGTGTCGCCGGTGAAGACCCGGTCTTCGCACACCAGGCAGATCGAATCACTGGTATGGCCGGGCGTGTGAAGTACTCTAAGCCGAAGCTTGCCGAGCACCAGTTGGTGCCCGTCCTCAACGCGCACGTCGATATCGTTGGCGGGACTTTGGGCATGCATCACGATCTTGGCGCCGGTGCGTGTGCGAACCGCGCGGGACGCTGAGAAATGGTCAGCGTGAGTGTGAGTTTCGATCACGTAGCGCAGCGTCAGCCCTTCGCGCGCGATGTTCCCGAGCATCCGATCGACCTGGCCGAGCAATGGGTCGATCACCGCGGCGATGCCAGTTTCTGGGCAGGCGACAAGATATGAGCGGCAGCCGCCATCTGCGATGGTGTGAAATTGCACAGCATTCCCCATGGATCAGCGACCCTCATCATCCTGCGCCCGAATTCTTGACCGCGCAACAGGCCCAGTGTCCTAAGCGGAAACGATCACTTCGCGATGCCGGTTGAGCTGCGCAAGCGGATGTCCCCTTACGCGAGCGGCGCAGTGTTGCAGGATCAGATCAGCCGCATTTTGAAGAAGGCCAAGATCTCATCGCGTGATTGCACGGTGGGTTGGCCGGCTTCGTCGATCAGGTGGAGCGTCACCACACTGTGCGGGTTCTTCATCGGCGTTCGCGGGTTGGCGGCACTGTCGGGCAGCACGCGCGGCTCAAACCGGTCGCCCAGCGCCTCGGCGAAGGCGGCAAAGCGAGCGGCCTTGCAAAAGCTGTCCCCTTCGAACCGGTAAGCCAGCACGGTCAGGTCGTCAGCCTCCATACGAGCCTTGACCGCGCTAAGTTCGGCCGGGTCGATCGCCATGCCTGCGGCGTTATTAAGCGGCAGCGACGGCTGCGCCATGACCGGGGCCAGCACCGCCGGCTCGAGCATCATCGACAGCGCAAAGTTGCCGGTGAAGCACATGCCGATCGCGCCCACGCCTTTGCCTCCGCATTCCTGGTGCGCCAGCGCTGCCAGCGCGCGCAACCACTGCGTCACCGGGCTCGATTTGTTGGCGCTGAGCGCGCTGAATTCGCGGCTGATGCAGCCCCGCGCGATAGTGGTAATGGCGGTCAAGGCGGTCGGCACTGCCCCGTCTTTGCCGAACAAGTGCGGCATATAGACGGTGAACCCGGCATCGCGCACCCACCGCGCGAACCGTGCAACATGGGGGCTGATCCCCGGCATCTCGGTCATCACTACCACGCCCGGGCCGCTTCCCGCCACATAGACCAGTTTGGTCTGGCCATTGCAGGTGATTTGCCGCGCGGCGAAATCGTTGAGCGAGTCGGTCTGGTTTAAAGGACGATCTGCCATGCTGGTTCCCCCGATTGCCGGTCAGTGTGGCAGCGCCCGTCGCCCGCTGCAATTGTCCTGTGCCCTGCTAGTTGGAAACATGCCAATGTAGCTGCGATGCTTCACGATTTACTTCCCCCTGAATTGTCCGGCTGGTTCTCCGCCCGCGGCTGGACGGTGCGGCGGCACCAACTTGAGATGCTGGAAGTGGCAGCAAGTGGCCAGCACGCGTTGCTGGTGGCGGACACTGGCGCCGGTAAGACACTTGCTGGATTTCTGCCGACTCTGGCGGATTTCTGCCCGTCAAAGCTGGGCGATGCGCCGCCGCCCGAGGGCCTGCACACGCTGTACGTCTCGCCACTCAAGGCATTGGCGCACGATGTCCAGCGCAACCTGCTGACCCCGATCGAGGAATTAGGAATAGCTATGCGCGTCGAAGTGCGCAGCGGCGATACCCCGTCGGAACGCAAGGCTCGGCAGCGCGTGCGGCCTCCGCATGTGCTGCTGACCACACCCGAATCGCTATCGTTGCTGCTGTCCTACCCCGAAGCGGCAGAGCTATTCTCCGGGCTTAAGCGGGTGGTGATTGACGAAGTGCACGCCTTCGCGCCGACCAAGCGGGGCGATCTGCTCGCACTGTCGCTCACGCGGTTGCAAGCACTTGCGCCCGATCTGCAGCGGGTGGCACTGTCGGCAACGTTGGCCGATCCCGACGCGTTTCGCGGTTGGCTCGCGCCATGGGGCGATTTAGCCAGCGTGGCCTTAGTGCTCGGCGAAGCGGGAGCGCCGCCAGAATTGTCGATCTTGTTGCCCGAAGATGCACGAGTGCCGTGGGGCGGGCATGCCGCTGCTTGGGCCGTGCCGCAACTGATTGAGGCGATCCGTGCCAATCGCACCACGCTGATTTTCTGCAACACCCGCTTCCTCGCCGAGTTCATCTTTCAGAAGCTGTGGGAGGCCAATGCCGAGCACTTGCCGATCGGCATCCACCACGGTTCGCTGTCCAAGGAAGCGCGACGCAAGGTCGAAGGGGCGATGGCGCGCGGCGAGCTGCGGGCATTGGTCGCCACCGCCAGTCTTGATCTGGGGGTTGATTGGGGTGATATCGATCTGGTGGTGCAGATGGGCGCGCCCAAGGGCTCGTCGCGGCTGCTCCAGCGCATTGGCCGCGCTAATCACCGGCTTGACCAGGCCAGCCGCGCCTTGCTGGTGCCTGGCAATCGGTTTGAATTCCTCGAGGCGATGGCTGCGGTCCAAGCGGTTGCGGAAGGCCAGCGTGATGGCGAGGCGTTCCGCGCCGGCGGGCTCGACGTGCTGGCACAACATGTCATGGCCTGCGCCTGTGCTGGTCCATTCAGCGGCGCCGCGCTGCTGACGGAGGTGCGCAGCTCGCTCGCTTATGCTTGGCTGGATGAAGCGCAATGGGGCCGCGTTCTTCAGTTCGTCGCGACCGGCGGCTATGCGCTCAAGGCCTATGACCGCTTTCGCCGGATCACGCCGAGCAAGGATGGCGACGGGAACGAGGTGTGGCGGCTAACCCATCCTGAGCAGGCCGCGCGGTTCCGGCTTAACGCGGGGATCATCATCGACAGCGAGATGATTGAAGTGATGTTTCGGCGCGGGCGCTCGCTGGGCCGGGTCGAAGAAAGTTTTGCCGCCAGCTTGCGCCCCGGCGACACAATCCGCTTTGCTGGTCTCGATCTAGAGATCGAGGCGATGCGCGAAACGTCGCTGGTGGTGCGCGCCGCCAAAAAGGACGGCCAGATCCCCAGCTACATGGGGCAGCGCATGGCCATGACCACGCATTTATCTGGCCGGGTCCAAGCGCTGCTGGCAGACCGGTCGGGCTGGGCTGGGTTTCCCGATGATGTGCGCGAATGGCTCGAGGTGCAGGACTGGCGTTCTGAACTGCCCGCACCTGGTAAACTGCTGGTCGAAAGCTTTCCGCATGGCGGGCGGCATTACACGGTGTTCTATACGTTCGAAGGCTGGCCGGCCAACCAGTCACTGGGAATGCTGCTGACGCGGCGGATGGAACAGCACGGGTTGCTGCCACTGGGATTTGTCGCCAATGATTACGCCTTAGCGGTTTGGGGATTGCGCGCGGTGGATGACCCAGCCGCGCTGCTCTCGGCGGAAATTCTGGGCGATGAATTCGTCGCGTGGGTGCAAGACAGCTATCTGCTGCGGCGGGCGTTTCGCGAAGTAGCGGTAATCGCCGGGTTGGTCGAACGGCAGCAGCCGGGTAACCGCAAGACCGGGCGGCAGGTGACCTTTTCGACCGACCTGATTTACGATGTGCTGCGCAAATACGAGCCTGACCATGTGCTGATCGAGGCGGCATGGGCCGATGCCCGGGCTCGGATGACTGATGTTGGTCGCCTGGCCGATCTGCTCGAGCGCGCGACCAGTGAATTGCGCCATGTGAAGCTGGACCGCGTTAGCCCGCTGGCGGTGCCGGTGTTGGTGATGATCGGCCGGGAATCGCTGCCTCAGGGCTCAGCCGACGATGAATTGCTGCTCGAAGCAGAAGGCTTG
>JAYTIS010000076.1:0-3656 GCA_043731725.1 Novosphingobium sp. | reverse complement strand
GGCGCGGTCAAGTTGGAACGGGCCGAACGGGCGATCATCCGTAACCGCGCCAAACTGGCCTATGAGACCGCGACCGAGGCCGAGCTCCCGGCCGGGTTTGCCGAGTTGTCGCGCCGGATAACCGACGCCGAGGCCGCGCGCGGCGCGGCTCGTGTCGATCCGCCAGAACAGGAAGTCGAGCGCGCGGCTGATGGTCATTTCAATTTGCTGCTGCGCCCGCAAAGCCTGGCCGAACAGCGCAACGCTGCGCTTTCGCTGGCGACCAATCTGGCCGTGGCCGATGCACTTTACGCGGCGAAAACCGGTTTGTTCCGGGTCATGGCCGGGCCCGATGACCGTGCGATTGCCCGGCTGCGCCACATCGCCCGCGCGCTCGGGCTGAGCTGGCCCGAAGCCGATGGTTTGGAACCTTTTAGCAAGACGCTCGATCCGGCCCAGCCCAATGCCGCCGCATTTATGCTGGCAATCCGCCGCGCGGGCAACGGGGCCAGCTATGTCCCTTATCAAGCAGGGGTGAAACCATGGCACGCGGCGATGGCGGCCACCTATTGCCATATGACCGCACCGCTGCGCCGGCTGGCCGATCGCTATGTGGTGCGGGCCGCGCTCGCGATCGCCAATGGCCAGCCCGTGCCAGACGAAGCGACCGCAGCCTTTGCCAAGCTTGGCCCGGTGATGGGCAAGGCTGACGCTCGTGCCCATCAGATCGACCGCGCGGTGATCGACCTTGCCGAAGCTGCGACGTTGAGCGGACGTGAGGGTGAAAGCTTTGCGGCGGTGGTTACCGATGTCGATGAGGTCGGCCCGCGGATCCAACTGTGCGATTTGCCGGTGGTAACGCGGGTCGCCGCGCACGGGGTTGCGCCTGGCGCGAAACTGACCGTCCGGCTGGTCGCTGCCGATCCGGTCAAACGCACGGTCAGCTTCGAACGGATTGCCTAAAGCAGTAGCCCGAACCGGCTTGCGCGGGCGGTCTTGCTCGGCTAGTGGCGCACCTCCTGCGCAGCGGCGCGGACACGAGGCCCGATGGCGGAGTGGTTACGTAGCGGACTGCAAATCCGCGCACGCCGGTTCGATTCCGGCTCGGGCCTCCAATAATTCTTGTTTTTCCAATTCTACTTTGATGCTCGGTTTGAAGAGTCCGGAAACGTTACCTTGAAGCAGGAGCCGCCGTCTGGCCGGTGCCCCGCGGTCAGTTTTCCACCCAGTTGATTGGCCAAAGAAATCACGACGCGCATGCCAAGGCTTTTGCTCTCCGCCGCCGGGTCGAAGTCAGTTGGCAAGACGCGGCCGTCATCCGACACGATAATCGCGTTTTGCCCCTCACCGCTTTCGAAGTGAACATCGATCATGCCTTCACCGTGTTTCGCCGCATTGGTCACAAGTTCGTTGACGATCAGGCCGATCGGCTGAATCGACATGGTTGGCACGGTCCCCTCGTGCCCTCGCACGGTGATGCTGCGATCCAGAATGGCTTCAAGATCCACGCAGAGCCGGCGCAAAAATACGATGCAGGAAGTCTCACTTGCACCTTCAGCATAAAAGTGGCGATGAACCTGTGCGACTGCCGCCACTCGGTTCGCGGCGAGCTGAAGATGGCCAGCCGCCTCCTGACCGCCAAGCGAGCGGCTCTGCATTGCCAACAGTGCTGACACGAACTGCAGGCTATTCATAACGCGGTGGTCGATTTCCTTGGCCAAGAGCTCGGCATGGGAGATCGCGCGCTGCGCGGACAGCTGGAGCTCGAGCTGATCCATCACGACCGCCGCCAAATCCTTCAGATCTTCGATCTGTGCCTGATCGAACGGACGGGCTTCCTTGTCGATGACGCAGAGCGTACCAAGATTATGCCCGTCATGGGTCGTTAGCGGGACACCGGCATAGAACCGCAGACCGAAATCGCCCGCGACCAGAGGATTGGCGAGCGAACGCGGATCGGTGCTGGCGTTGGTGAGGATGTGCGGATCGTTGTGCAAGATCGCCGACGCACAAAGTCCAGCATCACGCCCGATTTGCCGGACTGGCAAACCGTGATGCGATTTGAACCAGATACGATCCTCATCAACAATGCTGATGATCGCAATGGGCACGCCATACAGCCGTGCTGCAAGCGCGGTGATCCGGTCAAACGCGCCATCCTCTGGGGTATCGAGGATGTCGTACCGCCTTACCGCCTTCATGCGTTCAGGTTCGGTCGGCGGAATAATCGCAGCCTCAACCATGACGGTATATACCTCAAAAAAACGCGGCTACTCAGCCAGATCGGATGCGTAACAATAAATAGGCCCTTGTCTAGCCACACAAATTTACACGCCTCTTCGGGGCCGAGCGCGTTTCTAAATGTTTGTTCGCTATACTGGCACGGTAATATGTTTGCCGCCGAACACCGCCTGCCAGTTCTCGATTTCCGAGACCACGATATCGTCCGCGGCATGCGCCAGTTCGGACACCTGGGCATAGCTAAGCGCGTGATCGGGCGCGGAGAGCAGCAAGACCAAGCGTTGGTGAACGGCGTCGAGCTTGGCCGCGGTCACTTCCGAGATTGCCGAGAAGCGCTCGAAATCGCCGAAATAGCGGATCCCGGCCAGCGCCGCGCCGAACGTCGGAAAAACCACCCCGAGGTACGATGCGTATTTGGCTACCCCATGCAGCATGTCCGGGCCGATCAGCCCCAGCGCGCCGGCCGCAGCGGTCAGCAGGTAAGTCGAGACCGACAGGATGGCGAGCTGGAATAGCCGGCCCGACAAGCGGTCGAGCCGGTGATGCACCGTGCGCAAACGCCGTGCCTTGCCCCAGTGATAATCGCGCTGGGCGGTGACATGGCCGTCGAGTAGTGGGCCGGCCGCCGCGCGCAGGTATTCCTTGGTCAACTTGACCTGCGGCAATCCGATCGCGCGCAACGCGTGGCGGGCATAATATTCGGGCCATCCGGTATCGTTGCCGCGCGGCCAACGGCTGGGCGGGCGCGCCACCCCCAACGCCAGTGGGATCGGTCCGTGGCGAAGATATTCGGCGACGCGGCGGGTTTCGAACCAGCGCTTGTGCCAGCGTTCCTTGCTGCCGCGCCAGATAATCACGAGGATTGCCGCGAGCAGCAGGAATTCGCCGGTTGAGAACATCCATTTGCGTTCGACCGAAGCGAATGGTTCGTACGAAATACCGCAGACGATCGCCAGCGCTGAGAGCACGAAACTGGTGGTCATGCCGCCGCGATAGGCGTCTGACAGCCGCGCGGAGATAGCATCGGCCCAGGCCGCCGGGCGCATCACCTCGTGTTCGACCCGCCGCAGCAGATCGGCATCGCCGCCAGGCAATCGCTGCAATTCGGCCAGAACCTGTGCGCCGCTGCCTTGCGCGACCGCCTCGGGCGGCTCGTAAGTGCTGATCAGCGAACGGAACGGGTTGGGATCGCCGCCAAACAGCGCCTCGATCCGCCGGTATGCGGTCCACAACGGTGAACTGTGCGAGTGCCACTGTTCGGCGGCCAATGCTTCAGCCCCGGCGCGCAGAGCTCCGCCTTCGCCCGGGCGCAGCGCCGCGCGAACCAGTTCAGCCAGCGCCGCATCGCGGTCTTCGCTCGGCGCCATCGCTGCCAGCGATTCCGGTGCATGAAGGATATGCCAGGCCTCGGGCGCGGCGGGATCGATGCGCACCAC
>JAYTIS010000075.1:0-2696 GCA_043731725.1 Novosphingobium sp. | reverse complement strand
TGCGCGAAGACGGCATGGTGATGGATGACGGCACCGTCTGGCGGCTTGATGAAGATTGCTATCTGCTGACCAGTTCGACCGGCGGCGCGGAGCGGATGGAGGCGCACCTGGCTTATGCGCATCAGGTGCTGGCTCCGGCTATGCGGGTGTCGATTGTCTACCAGCAAGAGCATTACGCTGGAATTGCGCTGGCCGGGCCACAGGCGCGCGAAGTCCTCGCCAAACTGACCGGTGCTGAGCCCCCGGCGCATATGGGCGTTGCGGAGGGCGTTGTTGGCGGGGTTAGGGTACTGATCCTGGCGGCGAGCTACAGCGGCGAACGCGCCTTTGAAATCTACGCCGAGGGTCATTCGGCCGGGCCGGTGTGGGATGCGCTTGAGGCCGAGGCGCGCGCGCGCGGCGGCTGTCCCTACGGGCTCGAAGCGCTCGAATTTCTGCGAATCGAAAAGGGCCATGTGGTGATCGGCGGCGAAGCCGACGGGCGGACCACTGCCCACGACTTGCGGCTGGAAAAGATGCAGCGCAAGGCCGGCGGGTTTATCGGGGCATCGGCGCTGGAACGGCCCGCATTGAGCGCGGCGGAACGCAAGCAACTGGTTGGACTGGAGTCGCTCGGCGGCGATATTCCTGAAGGCGCGATGCTGCTTTCCGGTTCAGGCACAGCGGTTGCGGGGCACGTTACTGCCGCAGCGATGCGAGTGCTCGAAGGCGGCTCGATTGCGTTGGCCCTGCTTGCGGGCGGACGCGCCCGGAGCGGCGAAGTACTGCGCGCCTCTTCACCGACGCGCGGCTTGGTGGTGCAGGTCCGGGTGATCGAACCGCATTTCTACGACCCCGCAGGAGCACGGTATCGTGACTGAGCCGGACGTGACCATCACCTTCATGCCGGCCGGTGCGATCATCGTGCTTGACCGGTGGGATGACCAGCAGCCCGATGTGCGGGGCGTCGCAGCATTGCAGGTCGAGCCGCGCCGTTGGTGGCTGATCGATCCAGGCGAGAAGCTTGCAGCGGTCGAACAGATGCTTGGTGACAAGGGCGCGTTGACAGCGATCGGCGGCGGACTGATGCGAGCGGTGCTGAAGGGGCCGGGTTGGCGGGCGCAACTGATGATCAGCGGGCTGTTCGATGCCGAAGATCCGTCTTTCAAACCCGGCGACTGTGTGGCAACGCTGATCCATCACACCCACGTCTGGATCCACGCGATCAGCGAGCGCGAGGCGCACGTTTATCTGTCAGCCAGCTTGCTGCAAGACATAAAACACCTCTGGGGATTGGATCTGGCATCGGACTAAGTTCCGCGGCGCTTGTGCCACGCTGCGGATTGGGTTGTTACCAGCTGCAGCAGATCGCCTTGGACAATCGCGATGTCGATGACGTGAAAGCCCCAATCCGGATAGGCGTCATCGCCCACGTTGGCCTTGTCGGCGATTTCATGCTCGAACGGGGTTTGGGGTTCACCATTGACGTGAACCGACAGATAGTTGGCGTGCGCTCCCTTCACGCAGCTCCCCGATAGTCGCCCCGGCACTCGCGCAAACCGCGTGGTCAGAACAGTATCGCCAACCTTCCAGCTGGCCACGGGCTTGTCGGTCAGACTCACTCCGCCGCGCCACCACGGAAACCCGAAGTAGCTGTCGAGCAGCGCTGCTCCGCCTTCAAGCCGGGCTGGGTTGGTGCAGGCGGCCTCAAACCCGGGCTTGGCCGAAACCCCGAACAGCGCGTTGGCGGGCGGCGGCACGCTGTCGCGGTAGCTCGCCCAGGCAATAGCGCAGCCGGTTTGGCTGGCCGAGCGGCACAGCGGGATCGACTTCAAATCGCCCCCGACATCCTTACCCGTCGGCACCAGCAGGCTTGTGCCGGCGAGCATCGCCGAGAGCATTCGGCGCTGCACGGGTTTCCCGTCGATCTCCTTGGCGATCAGTTGCTTGAGCAAGTTGGCACCCTGGCTGTGCCCTATCAATACAAACGGACGGCCATGGTTGTCGTGGTCCAGATAGCTGCGCCAGGCAGCGACAATATCGCGGTAGGCCAGCGCAGGGTCCGCTTTGACCTTCACGCCATTCAGGTTGGCGCGCAGCGCGGTCAGACTCACTTGCCGGTAGATTGGGGCAAAGGTCCGGCAAACACTTGCAAAGCGGGCGAATTGCGACGCCACCCGGTCCCATTCCTCCTGGTTCGCGAACATGTCGCTGTTTGGCGCTGCGTCGAGTGAGGTGGTCGGGTAGACATAGAAGCAGTCGACATCCGGAGCGGCGGCGGGCTGGAAATTCTCTCGCGTAATCGTGCCGTCCGGATCCACGCGCGACGTGGCCTGATCGGCACTGCAGGCATCTCGCCGGTCCGGTCGGCAAAGCCAGTTCTGTTCAAGCCAATAGTCATTGGCAGCGACCAGGCCTGGCCCGGCAACGGCGAGCAACAGCGCAGCTAGCATTGATTGTATCCCTGTCCCGAATGAATGCTCTTCTTCAGCCAGTTCAACTCTACCGATAGGTCATTGTCAAACGCGCTGTGCCCGCCATTGCACCCGCCGGCAGCGTGCTTCGCTGCGGTCTGGCGAGAACGGAAGAGCGGCGGCGATATCCGACCACTCAGCAGCGAGTCCGGGCATTTTGCATTGCGGCAGGACGATAATAAACAGATGACGGTATCACCTGATGTTGCGCGATCCGCGCGAATGGACACTCGCGCATGCCTG
>JAYTIS010000074.1:0-2861 GCA_043731725.1 Novosphingobium sp. | reverse complement strand
AACATCGGCACCCCCAGCTTGGCAAAGCTGAAGTGGTCCGAGCGGTAATAGCTGCCTCGCTCCGCATGGTCTTCAGGGGTCTGGTACAGCCCCATCGCGGTCATGGCGGCGCTCAGATACCGGGTCAGGTCGCTCTTGTCGCCGCCGGTTACCGAGACATCGCGGCTCGGGCTGCCCGGGGCGACGCCGTCCATATTGACCCCGCCAACGATGCGCGCGAGCGGATAGACCGGGTGCTCGGCATAGTAACGCGAGCCGAGCAGCCCCGATTCTTCAAGCGTTACCGACATGAACACTTGGCTGCGGTCAGCCGCACCAGCTTTGACATTGGCCTCGGCCAGCGAAACCAGCGCACCAACGCCAGTGGCATTGTCGATCGCGCCGTTGCAGATGTCATCACCGCTCTTGTCGGGGGTGCAATGCCCCAGGTGGTCCCAATGCGCGGTGTACAGCACATATTCGTTCGGGCGCTTCTTGCCCGGTAAGATCCCGATCACATTGTGCGAGGTGGTCCGGTGAACCTCGTTGTCGAAGCTCAGGCTGGCGGTGCTACCCAGCGGCACCGGTTTGAAGCCCTTGAGCTTCGCCGCTGCGGTAAGCGCCGTCAGGTCCTGCCCCGAGGCTTTGAGCACGGCTTCGGCCACCGGCTTCTGGATCCAGCCGTTGGCCTGAGTCTGGTCCATCGCGTTGTTGGCGCTGGCGACAAAGTCCTGCGCTCCCGTCCAACTCGAATTGACCACCTGCCAGCCGTAAGCCGCCGGGAAGGTATCGTGCACGATCAGCGCGCCGGCCGCGCCCTGCCGGGCCGCTTCCTCAAACTTATAGGTCCAGCGGCCGTAATAGGTCATCCGGCGGCCCTTAAAGAGCCCGCTTTCATCGGCGGTCTCATAATCCGGATCGTTGACCAGAATGACCGCGATTTTGCCCTTCATGTTGACCCCGGCATAGTCGTTCCAGCCGAGTTCGGGCGCGTTGATACCGTAGCCGACGAACACCAACGGGGCGTCCTTAATCTCTGTGCGCGGAGTGACGCGGTAGCTCCCAACCACCATGTCCGGCCCATAATCGAAGTGCAGCGATTGCCCAACCGCCTTGACCGACAGGCCGTCAGAATTCTTGGCAGTCAGCTCGACAATCGGCACGTCCTGCAGCCACGAGCCGTGGTTGCCTGGCTGCAACCCCGCCGCTTTGAAGCGCTTGATGATATACGTGATGGTCTTGTCTTCAGCCGGGGTGCCGGGACCGCGGCCTTCATAGGCGTCGGACGATAGCTCCTTGGTGACATCGCGGATGGTGTCGCTGGTGATCGTCGGCACGGTGATTTTGGGCACTGGGATCGTGCCCATGTGGGCGGGCGGGGCATGGGCCGAGACGGCAACACCCGCGACCAACGCGGCAGCCGTCGCCAACAGCGGAAAGTATTTGATCGAAACAGGAAACATGGCCGGGTACACCTTCAAACAATTCGCGGTGACATTGGCGAAGCCCGCCGCCGCGCGCAAGGCCGCATCGGGCGGACGGCTTGCCACGAACACCTTGATTGCCCGCGCGCCAGCGTCCATCCCGCCAGCATGACCAGCCACGACTGGACCGCAGCAATTGCGCGCGCACAGGCGCATTCACCTTATCTGGCGCAGGGGGTGGAGCGTCTACCCGAACTCGCCGCGCTGTTGGCGGATGGCCAAGGCGATGCTGCGCTCGACTGGGCCAGGCGAGCCGGGGCAGGAACCAAAGACACCAGCAGCGCGCTGCGCCGAGAGAAACGGGCATTGGCACTGGCCTTGGCGGTTGGCGATTTGGCGGGCGCGTTTCCACTGGTGCGGGTCATGACCGAACTCAGCCAGTTTGCCGACCGCGCGCTTGATCGGGCCATCGCCGCCGCGATCAGCGACCGCGTGCCCGGGGCCGAGCCGGCAGGGTTTCTCGCGCTCGCCTTGGGCAAGCTCGGCGCGGACGAGCTCAACTATTCGTCCGACATCGATCCGATCCTGCTCTACGATCCGGCGCTGTTGCCGCGTCGCAGCCGCGACGATCCGGGCGAAGCGGCGCAGCGCGTGGCGCGCTCGCTGATGCAGATCATGAGCCATGTGACTGACGAAGGCTATGTCTTCCGAGTCGACCTGCGGCTGCGCCCGGCGAGCGAGGTTACGCCGCTGGCGATCCCGCTTGAAGCAGCGCTGACTCATTACGAGAGCTCGGCATTGGCGTGGGAACGCGCTGCCTTCATCCGCGCACGCGCCTGCGCTGGCGATGTGGCCGCGGGAGAGGCGTTCCTGGCTGCAATCCGGCCGTTTGTGTGGCGCAAAAGCTTGGATTTTGGCGCGATTGCCGAAATTGCGCGGCTAACCCGGCAAATCCGCGCCAACTATGCCGGGCCGCCGCGCCCCGGGCCGGGTTTCGACCTTAAGAAAGGACGCGGCGGGATCCGTGAGATCGAATTTTACGCACAGACGCACCAACTGATCTACGGCGGACGGCGACCGGAACTGCGCCAGCGCGGGACCCGCGCCAGCCTCAACGCACTGGCTGCTGGCGGGTTGATTGACCCCGCCGATGCCGAGCTGCTGGGGTCAAGTTACGACCGGCTGCGGACGCTTGAGCACCGCTTGCAGATGGTCGCTGATCAACAGACGCACTGCCTGCCGCTGGACCCAGCCGCCCTCGACAGCGTAGCCCGGCTCGATGGCTTGGCGGGCGGCAGCGCATTGGTGGCCGAATTGGCCGGGATTACCGAAGCAGTTGGCGCGCGCTACGATGCGCTGCTCGCACAGCACAGCGATGACGGGATCTCGATCCCGGTCGCGGCACCGCGCGGCGGAGCCCTGGTGGCCGAACTAGCCGCGTTGGACTTTGCCGACCCC
>JAYTIS010000073.1:0-3940 GCA_043731725.1 Novosphingobium sp. | reverse complement strand
CCGGTTGGTATGCTGACAAGAGCAACGCGAAGTTAACGGTAAATTTGCCCAAGTCTCGTATCGCCGCCGAGGTTGTTGAGTATCGGGCGCCTATTACTGCGATTAATCGCCGCACTTATGATTGCGTTGGCCGCGCCTGCGCGGGCGCACGCCAGTATTCCGGTGGAAACCTGCGTGGCCCCATTGGCCAAGGCTGGCGATCCCGCGGCGTTCGATTGCGGCAAGGAGCAGAACCGTCTCGGTCGCGGCGACTTCGCAGTCGACCTGCGTTTCGCGCCGGTACTGTCACGTACCGCCGATCCACTGGTGCTTCGCACCTCAAGCGTCTGGCAGGATGCGGAGCGCGTGATCTTCCAATACGCTGATGGCACCCGCTCCGAACTGTCCTTTAACTCTCGAAATTCGCGGCCCTAAATGACGATGGGGGCCATTTAAGAATTCCTGGTGCCTGCCCGCTCAGCACCGCTCAGCGGGATCCGCATCGAAGTCCAGGACAGCGCAAACTGGCGCGGCGTGGTGATCGGCGCGCACCTCGTGACCGCGAGCGAAAGCTACCGATTGCAATCGTGGCTGGTGGCGCTTTATGCCGCGTTCGGCGGGCTGTCGCTGGCGTTGCTGGCTTATAATCTCTCGCTTTGGGATGTGTTGCGGCACCGTTTTCAACTGTCTTACGCGGCGATGGTCGGCGCGCTGATGGCCTATACCTTCACCTCGTCGAGCATTGCGATGCTGGTGATCCCCTCGCTCGCCAACAACGACCGGCTACGGCTCAATTATCTTTTCCTGGCCCTTGCCGCCGTTGCCGCGATCCGTTTCATGTTCGACTACTTCGGTGACAAGGCCTTCCAGCCAAAGTTGCGCCAAATTGCGTCGGTATTGTGCGCAACAGCCTTGATCAGCGCCATTGCATTTGCCGTCCTTGCGCCATGGCACGGGTACTGGCTTGACCGCTTCTATTTCGTATCAGGCGCGGCTGCATTGCTGCTGGTAATTCCGATCATCCACTCGGTCTGGCGAGCAAAGGCGCGCAATCTGGGCATGTTCATCGTGGCGTGGTCGGCTCCGCTCGCGGTGACCTTTGCCCGAGTGGCCTATGGCATGGGCTTTCTGGATTACAGCTTCTGGCTCGATAATGGCAACTTGATCGCCCTTTCGGTCGAATCTCTGCTTTCGACCATGCTGATCGTGGCGCGCATGCGCGACCTTTACTCCGAACGCGATCAGGCCATGGCCAGCGAGCAGCTCGCCCTGCGCCTGGCCAATTCCGATCCGCTGACCGGCTTGCTCAATCGCCGCGCATTTATCCAGCATGCCATTGGTAGGGAGGAAGAGCATCGGCTGTTCCTGATCGACATCGATGATTTCAAGGCCATCAACGACCGGATCGGGCACGCTGCCGGCGATGATGTGCTGCGCGAAGTGAGCAATGCGATCCAGGACTGCCGGCCCGAAGGCAGTCTGGCTGTGCGGCTTGGCGGCGAAGAGTTCGCGCTGCTGGTGCCGCGCCGTGCGCAGGCCCAGTGCCCTCCCGAGTTGTTGCTTGACGCGGTCCGCCAGCGCGCGATGCCGATGAATTGGAAGGTCACGGTTAGCATTGGCTTTGTCGACGGCAAGGTAACCACCGAGGAGGACTGGAAACGGCTTTACCGACCGGCCGATACCGCCTTGTATCGGGCCAAGGCCGATGGCCGGGATCGGGCCTGCCGCGCCACCGATTTTGGCGCCGTCAAGGTCGCCTGAAGCGTCCCGCCGGGCAAAATTCAACCGGCCGCTTAATTCGCTGCGCAAACAGTGTTGCACCGCCGTTCGCGCGCGTATAGTCGGTCCATCGACATGACCGACATACCCAACACGCAGCCCGGCACCGCCTCGGACACCATCCTCCCCGCACCAGACCGTCAGGTCTCGGTGCGCGAGTTGTTCGGGATCGACATCGACATGATGGTTCCGGCCTTTTCCGAAGCCGACGAACGCGTGCCCGATACCGACGGCAGCTATGTGTTCGATCCCGATACCACGCTCGCCATCGTTGCGGGCTTTGCGTACAATCGACGGGTGATGGTCCAGGGCTATCACGGCACCGGCAAATCGACCCACATCGAACAAGTTGCCGCGCGGCTCAACTGGCCGTGCATCCGCATCAATCTTGATGCGCACATCAGCCGGATCGACCTCATTGGCCGCGATGCGATCGTGCTGCGCGACGGATTGCAGGTCACCGAATTTCGTGAAGGTCTGCTGCCGTGGGCGCTGCAGCACCCGGTCGCGCTGGTGTTCGACGAATACGACGCCGGCCGGCCCGACGTGATGTTTGTGATCCAACGCGTGCTCGAAACCGAGGGCAAGCTGACCCTGCTTGACCAGAACCGCGTGATCCGGCCCAACCCGTTCTTCCGCCTGTTCGCTACCGCCAACACGGTGGGGCTTGGTGATACCAGCGGGCTCTATCACGGCACCCAGGCAATCAACCAAGGCCAGATGGACCGCTGGAACATCGTGGTTGGCCTCAATTACCTGCCCGCCGCGATTGAAGCCGAGATCGTGCTGAGCAAGTCTGAAGGTGCTTCGGCCGAACTGGTCGGCCAGATGGTCAAGGTCGCGGACCTCACTCGCCAAGGCTTCATCAATGGCGATATTAGCACGGTGATGAGCCCACGTACCGTGATCACCTGGGCGCAGAACACCGCGATCTTCAAGGATCCGGGCTTTGCCTTCCGCCTCTCGTTCCTCAACAAGTGCGACGACACCGAGCGGATGATGGTCGCGGAATACTACCAGCGGGTGTTCGGGACTGACTTGCCTGAGAGCGTGGTCGCCAAGGCATGATGCTTAAGCTCGCGGCATCGCTGCTGCTGGCGCTCGCCGCAGGGCAGGCTTCCGTGCCGCCCGCGCCGGAACCCGCCTCTGCTCCGCAGCCCCGCAAGTTGTATTATCCGGTCGGGGCTGACGCGGCAAAGGTATATGACCAAGCGCTTGCCAAGGCTGCTGCCGACAATGCCCGCGCAGTTTTCGTGTTCGGCGCCGACTGGTGCCATGACAGTCGCGCGCTGGGCGAGGTGCTGAGCTCAGACGCGTTCAAGACCGAATTTGGCAGCCGCTTCGAAGTGACCTTCATTGACGTTGGCCGCCCGCAATCGGGTGAAGGTCGCAATCTCGATCTGGTCAAGCGGCTCGGGGTCAAGGACCTGAAGAGCACCCCGGCAATGTTCGTGCTGCGCGGCGATGGCAAACTGCTCAATGGCAAGAAGGACGCCGTCAGCTGGCGCAATGCCGAAAGCCGCGGAACCGACAAAGTGTTCGCTTGGTTCCGCGCCTTTCGCAAGACCTGAACGTCAGGGGGGCTTATTCGCCCTCCCACCCATCGAGCAGGTCGCTGAACTCGTCCGCGTGATCTTCTTCCTGTTGGAGTATGTGCATCAGCAGTTTTTTCGTCGTGGTGTCGCGGTCGCCGACGTAGTCGATCAACTCGCGGTACGAATCGATCGCGATCCGTTCGGCGATGAGGTCTTCCTTGACCATGTCCTTAAGCGTCTTGCCCTTGCGGTATTCGGCGTGGCTGCGCTTGGTCAGGTTGTCCGGGTTCAGGTCGGGCTCGCCGCCCAGCTGAACGATCCGTTCGGCGAGCAACATTGCGTGCGCCTGCTCTTCCTTCGAGTGCTCAAGGAAGTGTGCCTTGATCGGCTCGGACACCAGACCGGTCGCGGTGTGGTAGTGCCGCAAATAGCGCAGCACGCAGACCCATTCGGTCGCGAGCGATTCCTGCAGCTTGGCGACGATCGTCTCGCGGTCGGACGGATAGGTCTTGGTCACCGCCCCGTCGTCGATGTTCTTGCGGGCATTGGCGCGCAGCGTCTTGACATCGGTAAAGATATTGCCGGCAGTTTTCGCGGTGGTCGCCATGGCGCTGGGTCCTCGTTCAGAAGGGAATGGCCGCGCGCAT
>JAYTIS010000072.1:0-3329 GCA_043731725.1 Novosphingobium sp. | reverse complement strand
CGTTCCGTACTGCGGAGAAGTTCGGGATCGAGGATATCATCGATCCGCGCGATACTCGGCCACTGTTGTGCGAATTTGCCGAGCTGGCATGGCGGAGTTTGGGGGCTGGGTAGCAGCAGAGCGTGGCCTTCGACAGGCTCAGGCTGAGCGAGGTTTTTGCAGGCCCCCAAACACAACACCCGCTCATGCTGAGCCTGTCGAAGAACGCGCGCCGCCCTATCCCGCCAAATACTCGCCCAACACAGCTACCTGCCCGGGATCCAGCCGCAGCCCCAACTTGCTGCGCCGCCATAACACATCCTCGGCGCTAACCGCCCATTCCTGGGTGCGCAGGTAATCGACTTCGGCTGCGGTCAGCCCGCCACCAAAATCGCGCCCCAGCGCCTGCCAGCCTTGCGCCGCGCCCAGCCAACGCCGCGCGCGGGTGCCATAAGCCCGGGCCACCCGGTCGACATCGTGGATGCCCAAAAACGGATAGTCCGCCGCGAGGTCCGCTTTGAGCGCCCCCAGCCCGTCAATCGCGAAATCGCCGCCGGGCAGCGCGGCTTGTCGGGTCCAGCCTTTGCCGCTCAGCGCGGGCAAGCGCGGCCTCAGCCGATCGACGGCTTCTTCGGCCAGGTGGCGGTAGGTGGTGATCTTGCCGCCATAGACGCTGAGCAGTGGCGCGCCTTTGTCCGGCTCTGACAGTTCGAGCCGGTAGCCGCGGGTTGCCGCCTCGGGCCGGCCCGATCCATCATCGACCAGCGGCCGCACCCCCGAATAGGTCCAGACCACATCGGCGGGGGTGATCGCGCGGTTGAAAAATCCACTCGCGCCGTCGCACAGGTAAGCGATCTCTTCTTCACTCGCCTTGATGAGGTCGCCGGGCGCCTGATCGCGGTCGGTGGTGCCGATCAGGGTAAAATCGCGCTCGTAGGGAATCGCAAAGAATATGCGGCCATCGGCGAGCTGGAAGAAATAGGCGTAAGGGTGATCGAACAGCGCGCGCACCACGATATGCGAGCCGCGCACCAAGCGCATGCCGTATTCGGGCGCGTCGTCCAACGCGGCTTCAACATCGAGCACTTGCGGGCCCGCAGCATTGACCAACGCCTTCGCGCGGAAAGTGCCCCGTTCTGTGGTTATCTCCCACCCATCTGGGTTCCGTCTCGCGCCCAATACCCGCGTCCGCGTGCGCACTTCGGCGCCGCGTTCGGCGGCATCCTTAGCGTTGAGCAAGACCAGCCGGGCATCGTCGACCCAGCCGTCAGAATATTCAAATCCGGTCCCGAAACCCGGTTTGAGCGGGATACCCGCCGGGTGCGTTTTGAGGTTGATCGTGCGGGTCGCTGGCAGGCGTTTGCGTCCGCCGATGTGGTCGTAGACAAACAGCCCCAGCCGCAGCAGCCAGCGCGGGCGCAGGCCCGGCACGTAAGGCAGCACAAACCGCAGCGGGTGGATAATGTGCGGCGCAATCGCCCACAACGCCTCACGCTCGGACAAGCTTTCTCGGACCAAGCCAAACTCGTAGTGCTCAAGATAGCGCAAGCCGCCGTGGATCAACTTGGTCGAGGCCGACGAGGTGCCCTGCGCCAGATCGCCGGCTTCGAGCAGCAGCACCTTTGCCCCGCGCCCGGCCGCGTCGCGCGCGATCCCGGCGCCGTTCACGCCGCCGCCGATCACCGCCAGGTCGAACAGCTGCTCCATCGATCCTCTATCCTAATGCTGCGGGTCAGGCACTGGCCGCGCTTGGCCCGGCCGGGTCAGGCGCCGGAACAGCCGTCCGTGTTCGCTGTACAATACCAGGGCCATCGCGGCCAAGCCGCAACCCAACAAGGCCCACGACAGCGGCCGTGCGCTGCCATCATAGGCCTGCCCGACAATCGCCCCGAGCGCCGAGCCGAAGGCCATCCGCAAGAATGCCTGCAGCGAAGACGCCGCCCCGGCAATCCGTGCAAACGGCTGCAACGCGATCGAGCCAAAGTTGGCCCCAGTAAACCCGATCATCGCGCAGTTGAGTGTCATCAAAGGGATGAACTGACCCAGCGTCTCGTGCGGCTGGTGCGATAGCCACACCTGCACCGCGCCGACCGCGATGAACACCAGCAGCGCGCTGTGGCTGACCCGCCGGGCACCGAACCGTTCGACTATCCGGGAATTGGTTAAATTGGCCACCGCGATCCCGCCAGCCATGATCGCGAACATCAGCGGAAAGCGCTCACCTGCGCCAAAGTGTTCGCCAATCAGTTGCTGCGCCGAATTGATATAGCCGAACAGGCTGCCGATCAGCAGCGCCCCGCCTAGAACATAACCCATTGCCAAGCGATTGCTGGCGGCTTGCCACATGTTCACCGCAATCGTTCTGGGCTTGATCGCCTGGCGATATTCGGGGTGCAGCGTCTCGGGCAGCCGCAGGTACACCCAGACGCCGACCATCATGGCCATCACCGCCATCCCGCTGAAGATCCAGCGCCAGCTGGCCACCAGCAGCACCGCCTGACCAAACGTGGGGGCGAGCATCGGAACAATCATGAACACCACCGAGATGGTTGACATCATCCGCGCCATCGCATCGCCGCTAAACCGGTCGCGGATGATCGCCGCAGGCATTACCGCCAGCCCGGCGGAAAACAGCGCTTGGAGCGCGCGCAGCACCAGCAGCACAGTGAAATTGTGCACCAGGGCGCAGGCCAATGACAGCACGATATAGCCGGCAAAGCAGACGAACAGCACCGGGCGGCGGCCATAGCGATCGGCCAAGGCACCGGGCACCAGCGAGCCGAACCCGGCGGCGAACAGGAATACCCCGACGACCAACTGGCGCCGGTTGGGATCGGTGACATGCAGTTCGGCCGCAATCTGACCCAGCGCGGGCAACATGGCGTCGATGCACATCGCCTGCAGCGCCATGGTCATTGCCATCAGCGCGACAAATTCACGGGGTCCGGCACCGAAATCGGCGCTTGTTGGGTCGCGTTGGGGCATTTGGCTGCCCATGACTTGTCACGCTCGGGCTGGCTAGCCCTTTTCGTGCGCACGCGATTGGCGCTATCGTGCAAAAATGGCCGATCCCGACAGTCTTGACGACGATCCCGGCGAGGAAGCCAGTGGGCTGCGCAAGATCATCCATGTCGACATGGATGCCTTCTACGCCAGTGTCGAACAGCGCGACGATCCGGCGCTGCGTGGTCTGCCAGTGGCGGTCGGCGGTTCGGGTCCGCGCGGGGTGCTGACCACCTGCAGCTACGAAGCGCGCAAATTCGGCTGCCGTTCAGCCATGCCGTCGGTCACCGCTAGGCGGTTGTGCCCGGCGCTAATCTTTCGCCCACCGCGGTTTGCGGTCTATTCCG
>JAYTIS010000071.1:0-2882 GCA_043731725.1 Novosphingobium sp. | reverse complement strand
ACCCTCTTTTTATCCTTGCCGCTTACGGCAAGAGTTTTGATCAATTGCGCGGCATCGGCGCGCGGCAGGCGCACGGTAAAACGCGTGCCCAGTCCTTCGCGGCTTTCGACGTCGAGCCGGCCTTGCATGGCGCGAACCAGTTCGCGCGCTTCATACGCGCCGATCCCGAAGCCGCCCTGCTTGGTTGAATCGAATGGCTTGAATAGCCGCCGCCTCACGAATTCGGGACTCATCCCGGTCCCTGAATCAGTCACTTCAATCACTCCGTTCAGACCCTCGCTGGCGACCCGCACGAACACCGGGGAGTCAGCCCGGCTGGCATCCATCGCGTTTTGCACCAAATGCAGCAGGACTTGCTCGAGCGAGCCCCGTTCAGCTGAAACTTCAACCGGCTCGCGTTCCACCAAGGTAACCGGATGGTTCGTGCGCAGTTGCTCAACCACCGTTTGAGCCACCAGGTCGGCACGCACTGGTGATAGTGTTTCGATTGCTGTGGCACCGTAGCGCGATAGCCGCGCAAGCAAAGCGTTGAGCTTGTCGGCTGAATTGCGCAGAGTCAGTAACATATCGGCGCGAAATTCCGGATTTTCGGCATGCTGCTCGGCATTGCGCGCCAGCAGCGCCATCTGGCTGGCCAGGTTCTTGATATCGTGCATAACAAAGGCAATGCGTCGATGGAAATCATCGAACCGAGCACCTTCTGCAAGCGCCGCCTGGCTCGCGTGTTCGGCGAGATAACTGGCAAGTTGTTGCCCGGCGACGCGCAGCAGATCGAAGTCCTCCCAATCCAGAGCGCGAGCGTACGAAGGCCGGGCGAGCACTACCGCACCGACCAGCCGTTCGTAATGTAGCAGCGGCACCAAGGCCCAAGCGCGCGGCTGGAGCAGCAACCAGGCGGGTAGCGACGGCGCCGTAACCGGATCGGTGCGACCTGCGCGCAGCGCGTCCAGATCGGCAACATAAGCCCGGGCTTCGATGGCGCGCACCGCAGCCGGGTCAAGTGCTTCGGAGGGAACGTCGGCCATCGGCCACTGCCAGCAGGCGGCGAGCTCGAACGGTCCGGTTTCGGACGGGGTCAGCAGCAGCCCCGCCGGACTATCGGTAATGTCGGCCAGTGCGCGGATTACGCGCTCTTCCAGCGAGGCACGATCGCCTGAGTTTTCTCCGATTGTGCGCGTAAAGCGCAGCCATTCAGAACGGTAGTCGTAGCGGTGCTGGAATAAATGTTTGGCCACGGTCACCCGCAGCCACCCGCGCAGTCGCCGCGATGGGAGCACCACCATTGCCGCAATTGCAGCGGCGGAAACAAACGCCAGTTGGAGCGATGCGGCATAGTTGCTCCCCGCCAGGGCCAGCCACTGCGATGCAGCAACCAAAGCTACCAGGTATCCTCCGATCAAGAGCAGCGAGACCGACTGGAATGCCACCGCGCGCGACGGACGAAACCGCGCATTAGTACCACCCTGCCCCATCCCATTCAGTACCAGCAGAGCCGCAACGGACAGCGCCAGCATGCCGCGCACCGCCGCCAGTACCATTGGCGTAGTGCCCGACAGATAGCCGATCGCATAAAGATTGAGGTCGACGGTCCACAGCAGGGTCATCGCGGTGCACGGCCACAGCAGGATGCGCTGGGCCTGGCTCGAAGCCCCACCATATAGGTTGTGCAATAGCACTAGCGCACCAATCGCCACCAGCAGGTGGAACATTGTCAGTGTCTTGAAGAAAAACTCCAGCGGGCTGCCATGCTGCCCTTGCACGATCAGCCACAGCCAGATCGATGCCTGCAACAATTCGACAAAACCCAGTGCTAGCGCCATCGGCCGCACCGGGCGCATTGAGGCATGCCGCCCATCGACCGCGAACAGACGATAGAGCGCGAACAGCCAACCAAGATTGCGCGCGGATTCTGCCAGTGCGGTCGCAGGGCTGGCAATCCCGGTCAGCGCTCCGGCTCCGGCCCACAACCCGGTTAATGCGGCGGCTACGATTACTGCGCTGTTTGCTGGACCAAACCGCTGCTGCCGACGCTGCAACCACCCCGCAGCGATCAGGCAGCACAGTGCTCCAACGGCCCACACCCCGTTTACCAGACTTGCACCGATGCCGTCGGCCAAGGTCATGCTAGCGGGCTCCTTCGTGCCAAAGTACCACCCGCAGCGTTTGCAGCAGGATCAGCAGATCAAGAAACGGTGTGTAGTTTTTGGCATAATAGAGATCGTATTCGAGCTTATGCCGCGAATCTTCGATCGACGCGCCATAAGGGTAGTTGATCTGCGCCCAGCCGGTGATGCCCGGTTTGACCATATGGCGCTCGGCATAGAACGGGAGCTGCTCTTCCAAACCGGCAACGAATTCTGGACGCTCGGGACGCGGCCCGACAAAGCTCATTTCGCCTTTGAGCACCGACCAGGTCTGCGGCAGTTCATCGATCCGCAGCTTACGGATGAATTTGCCCAGGCGAGTTACTCGCGGATCCCCCTTGCTCGCCCACTGCGCTCCATTAACCTCGGCGTCGGTATGCATCGAGCGCAACTTGATTACCGCAAAGTCCTGCCCGTAAAGCCCCACTCGGTTTTGCCGAAAAAACGCGGGTCCTTGGCTGTCAAGCATCACCAGCAGCCCAAACAGTGCGATCACTGGGGCGCTCAGCGCCAGCAACAATGAGCTGGCGGCGATATCGAACAGCCGTTTGATCACGCTGGAAATTGCTCGCCCCGATGAAAACCCATCGGAGAAGATCAGCCACGAAGGATTAACCGAATCTAGGTCTACCCGACCGGTCTCGCGCTCGATAAAGCTGGAAAAATCGTTGACGTGGACCCCCGTGGTTTTGATCCGCAGCAAATCCGCCAGCGGCAGTGCATTGCGCCGTTCTTCCA
>JAYTIS010000070.1:0-2697 GCA_043731725.1 Novosphingobium sp. | reverse complement strand
GACCCTCGACGGCGTACCGACGGTTCCGACCACCCTCCGCATCGCGACCCAGCCCAATCTGCAAAACCGCAGCGCGGCCGTCGTTGACTGGAACCCCGCGACGCACGGGCTGGTTATCGCCACGCGCTTTGGTAATTCCACTCAACTGCGTGAATTGGCGCGGCCGCTCGGCGATCGCCACCAGATCAGTTTCGAAGAAGAGCCGAACACTGGGGGCAGCTTCGGTCGGCGCGCTGGTGCTCCGTTTGTTGTGGTGAAGGACATCGGCTGCGGTGAGTTCTTTCAACTCTATGCACTCGCTTCTGGGCGGCTGACGCTGCTCACCGACGGCAAGAGCCCCTACGAGGGTGCCGTGTGGGACCGTGAGGGTCGGCACCTTGCTCAGTGGAGCGAGGACAGCGCCAATAAAATGGCGCGTAGCCAGTTACAAAATAAATAAGAGCAAGTAAGGGACGTCGATGAAACCAGCAGACATGATCCGCCTCTCAGCTTGCGAAGCGGTAGCGGCGATGAGTGGCGGGAAAATCACCGCTCTAGCCTATGCCGAAGCCTTGCTGGCGCGCTGCGCCGAGCGAGCGGACCTGAATGCCTTCATCACTCTCGATCATGACGCGGTGCGCGCCGCAGCACGGGCGGCAGATGCCCGCCAGGCAGCGGGCGAAATATTGGGTCCGCTGCACGGGCTGCCAGTGCCGGTGAAAGACAGCATCAATACCGCCGACTTGCCAACGACGGCAGGAACTTCAGCCCTGCGGCACTTCCGGCCCGTCGCAGACGCGTCGGTGGTTGCACGGCTGCGGGCAGCGGGAGCGATCGTGCTCGGCAAGACCAATCTGCATGAACTGTCATTTGGCTGGACGAGCAGCAACATGGTTTATGGGCCGGTCCGTAATCCATGGGACGTAACGCGAATTGCTGGTGGCAGCAGCGGAGGCACCGCGGCGGCAGTGGCCGCAGGGATGGCGCCGCTTGGCGTGGCGGAAGATACGCAGGGGTCCATCCGGGTGCCGGCTGCGCTCTGCGGCATCGCGGGCTTCCGGCCTACCACCGGGCGCTACCCGAACGACGGCTGCGCACCAATCACCCGCCTGTTCGACCAGATCGGACCGCACGCTCGGCATGTAGTCGATCTGGCGCTGTTCGATGCAGTAATGACCGGCGACCACTCCCCTTTAATAGTGCCGGAACTCGAAGGCTTGCGCTTGGGCGTCGCCCGCGAATATTATTTCTCGGGGCTTGATCCAGCGGTATCTGCGGTAGTCGAAAACGTGCTGCAACGTTTGGCTGATGTCGGGGTCGAAATCATCGAAGCCGACGTACCTGGGTTGAGCGGGCTAATCGAGACCATCACGATGCCAGTGCAGGCCCATGATGTTGTACCCGCTCTAACTGAATGGCTGAAGCTCTGTGGAGCGAAAATCAGCTTCGATGAAATGCTAGCTGATGTCAGCCCCGACGTGTTGGCAGTGCTAAAGCTCATTGCATTGCCCGGTGCGCCACGCGCTATCCCGGACGACGCTTACCTTGCCGCCAGAGACGTACATTTGCCCACGCTGCAAGGATTGCTTAAAAACTGGTTCGAGACGCATCGGATCGATGCGATGCTCTTACCAGCGACGATGGTCGCTGCGGTACCAATCGGCGCCGATAGTACGGTTCGGATCGGCGAAGCTGATGTGGCGTTTTCCACTGTGGTTGGACGCAATATATCGCCAGGCAGTACCGCCGGTTTGCCCGGACTTGTGCTTCCTGCGGGGCTGGCGGACGGACTACCAGTTGCTATCGAATTGGATGGGCCGGCGGGCACAGATCGGCGGTTGCTCGGGATTGGTCTAGCCATCGAAGCCCTGCTCGGTCCGCTAGAACTGCCTGCCTGGTGAGTCAGGACCTAGGGTGATTCTCGGCATTCCCGGCTTGACCGAGTCGGGTGCGACCATTGCGTTGATCGTTAAGGAAGTTCGCGCCTGCGGGGCAAACGTGGTCGAGGTGACCGTAGAGGCCCAAGAGGAGAGGGTTAGCCATTTGCTCAGCGAGGCCGGCCGGATGATTGGATCGCTCAATTGCACGCCAGGCTACTGTAAGGGCCTGACACTCGTTGGCGACAAGGGCTGATGTTGTGGTATCGGCCAACGTGAAGCGCGCAAAAAGAAATGGTCACCCGATGAAATATGTCCCGTTAGGCAAGTCCGGTCTCAAAGTTTCGCAGCTGTGCCTTGGCTGCATGAGCTATGGCGAGGCGGCGCGCGGCGGGCATGGCTGGGTGCTCGACGAGGAAACCAGTCGGCCATTTTTTCGCCAAGCGATCGAGGCTGGGATCAACTTTTTCGATACCGCCAACGTCTATTCGAATGGCAGTTCGGAAGAGTTTACAGGCCGCGCGCTCAAGGAATTCGGGCGCCGCGACGAACTAGTGATCGCCACCAAGGTTGCTGGTCCGATGGGTAAGGGCCCGAACCAGGTCGGACTGTCGCGCAAAGTGATCATGCAGGAGGTCGACGCCAGTCTGCGACGGCTGGGAATGGACTACATCGATCTTTACCAAATTCACCGCCTCGATCCGTTCACGCCGATGGAGGAAATCCTCGAAGCGCTCCACGATGTCGTTAAGTCGGGCAAGGTCCGCTACATTGGCGCTTCGTCGATGTACGCGTGGCAGTTCACCAAGATGCTCCATCTTGCTGACCAGCACGGTTGGAC
>JAYTIS010000069.1:0-4129 GCA_043731725.1 Novosphingobium sp. | reverse complement strand
GATCGATCTCACGCAATATTTCGTGGTTGGCCTCGCGCCCGAAATGAACCAGCTCGCAGTCGCTCAGCCGTGGCGCCGCCTTGGCAATCGCGTCCCACGCCACCAGCTTGTCGTTGTCCGAAGCGAATATCAACACCGGCACTTTGACAGCCTCAAGCGCGCCGGGCGCCGCCATCAACTGCATCGAAGCATACGCCCGTTCGACCCAGCCCCAGCTGCCCGGCCCCATGATCAGTTGCTGGCGGTGCTCTCGCCACCACAACTCGTCGGCGTAGCGTTCCTCGTCATGCGTCAGCAGATGGACGCGAGCGGCGGGAACCTCGCCGGGCTTTTCGCTCCACTTCCAGGCGGGTCGGCGCGGATCGCCCAGCCGTTTCATGAGTCGCGCCAAACCGTGCATCAGTGCCTGGGGCACCCGGTGATCGAGGAAGCCCAGCATTGGCGCGGACAGGATCGCACCATCAGGATCGACCTGCGCTTCGGCCAGCGCGCGCAACACCAAATGCCCGCCCATCGAATGCCCGGCCAGCACATGCGGGCCGGGCGTCTGCGCCCGCCAGCTTTTCCAGAGGCATCCCAAATCTTCAATCCAAGTGGCGAAATCATCGATATGACCGGTCGTCGCATCCAGCCCCAGCCGCCCCGAATCCGCTTGGCCGCGCCAGTCGCTGGCCGTCACCTGCCACCCTTCACCGTGCCACTGCGCCAGCGTTTCGAGATATTTTTCGTAAAAATCGCCTCGACCCGGTAGGAACAGGATCGAGCCTTTGACAGCGCCAATTGGCGCGGGCCAGTCGATCCTCCGGATGGCAAAACCGTCCACGGCCAGCCAGCGGCTTTCGCGCACGCCTAGACCGATAGCGCGGCGCTGCGAAACGGACGATGCTGCTAAATTCATTTGGCTAATATGAGCCTCTTGGCACTGGTTACTTTTTGGTAAGCACTGCGCTTTACACACGCCCTCAAGGACCAGGGGGCGACAATGCCGAACATCGAGTTTCGTTACCTATTGCTGGTCGCATTGGCAATCGCGCTGCTGTTTGCCGCTTTCACCGATATCCGCCGCCGCCAGATCGACAACTGGCTGAACGCCACAATCGCTGCGAGCGCTCCGCTGTATTGGTGGGCCAGTGGCATGACACTGTGGCCCGACGTGGCATGGCAGCTCAGTGTGGCTGCGGTTACGCTCGTTTTCCTCGCTGTTCTGTTTGCAATGCGCGCGATGGGCGGCGGTGACGTCAAGCTGCTGACCGCCCTGGCATTGTGGATCCAACCGCTGTGGTTTGTGCGTTTGCTGATTGGCATGGCGCTGATCGGCGGGGTGCTGACCATCGTGCTCGGCGCCTGGCACATTACGCGCCATCGACGAGATAAGCTGGCGATCCCTTACGGAGTGGCCATTTCAACCGCCGCCTTGTGGGTGCTCGCTTTACAATTCCTTCCCGCCTTTTCCGGAGCTGCCCATTCGGGCGCGGCGGGGTGAACCGGATTTTAACCAGTTTGCCCGATTAAGCACAAACGTAATTCGGGATTTTTCTAGGGGGCTTGTTTAGCCATGGATAAAAAGAAGCTGATGCTGCTGCTTGGCGCGCTGATCATAGCGATCGGTACCGCCATGGCTGCTCGGAGCCTGTTCATCGGGGCTGGTGCCCCCAAGGCAGACGCCGCCTCGCAGGTCACGAAGGGTCCCAAGGTATTGGTCGCCCAGCGGGCCTTGCCTGTGGGAACGATCATCACCGCAGATTCGGTCGCCTTCCAGGCCTGGCCGAAGGAAATGGTCCAAGACGCTTACTTCATCGACGGTGAGGCCGACATGGCCAAACTGATGGGCACCGTTGTGCGCTATCCGATCACGGCCGGCCAGCCAGTAACGCAGGGCGGCCTGGTCGCCCCGGGTGACCGCGGCTTCCTGGCGGCAGCGCTTGGCCCCGGCATGCGCGCGGTGACAATCCCAGTTTCAGCCAAGACCGGCGTCGGTGGCTTCGTGTTCCCGGGTGACCATGTTGACCTGTTGTTGACTCAGACGGTTCCGAGCCAGGGCGATGGTCCCCCGCTCAAGACAACTGAGACGATCCTGCGCAATATCCGCGTCCTGGCGACTGACCAATCAACCGAGACGGTCGTAGAAGAGGGCAAGACTGTCGTCCGCGAATTCCGCACAGTGACGCTGGAAGTAACCCCCAAAATTGCTGAAAAGGTCGATGTCGCGCAAACCATCGGCACGCTCAGTCTCGCTCTGCGCTCGCTCGCTGATAATCAGGCCGAACTCGATCAGTCGATCGCCAGCGGCACCCTGAAAGTCCCGGCCGGCGCGACCAAGGACCAGGAAACAAAATTCCTGACCGAAGCGATGAACCGGCCGAGCGATCACGGCGCCACGTTCGTGACCGGCGGAGATGTCTCGCGGTTCCAGCGCCGCACCGTCCCCAGCGCGCCGCGCACTGCCCAGGTTATCGCCACCAACTATGCCACTCCGAACATCAGCCAGCCCGCCGGCGCACGCAGCAGCGGAACCTCAACCACTGTAGTCCGGGTGACCCGCGGCAAGACCACAACCGCTGAACCGGTTGGAAGGAACTGACATGCAAACCCTTGCTCATCCCGCCCGCTACGGCGCGAAGAAAGGCCGTACGATGAAACGCCTTGCGATTACCCTGCTGTCAGCCGCCTGTGCGGTTGCTCCGCTGGCCCTGCTGTCTAACTCAGCGGCCAATGCCCAGGGAGTCAGTCGTCCGGCCAACGACATCGTACTCTCGATCGGGCGCGGCCAGCTCGTTACTGTCGCTGGCAACATGACCGATGTGTTCGTTGCCAACGAAATGGTGGCCGACGTTCAGGTCAAAAGCCCGCGGCAACTGTACGTCTTCGGCAAGGCCGGCGGCGAAACCACAATCTACGCCAGCAATGCGGCCGGCGACGTGATCTGGTCAGCCAATGTCCGGGTCGGCTCGAACATCGAGAGCGTCGACCAGATGCTGCACATGGCGATGCCTGATGCCAAGATCGCCGTTTCGACCATGGGCACCAATACCTTCCTGCTGACCGGCACCGTTGCCGCGCCAGAGGATGCAGCCGAAGCACAGCGGCTGGTTCAAGCCTTTGTCGGCAAGGACGCCAATGTCATCACCCGGCTGAAAATGGCGACGCCGCTGCAGGTTAACCTGCATGTCAAGTTTGCCGAAGTCAGCCGCTCGCTAATCCGTGATATCGGCACCAACCTGACCAGCATCGATCGGACCAGCGGCTTCAAGTTCGGCATTGGCCAGGGCCGCGCCCCGACGACGATCACCAATGACCCCAACCTGCCACTTAGCGTTGGATCTAAAGTTCAAGGCTACACGCTCGACCCCAGCACCGGGACGCTGGTGTTGAAGGACGGGACTTCAGTCACCACTGGCGGGGTTGGCTCGACCTTGGCCGGGCTGCTCAAAGTGGGCGGTCTCGACATCCTGGGTGCGCTCGATCTGGGCGAATCGGTCGGGCTGGTTTCGACATTGTCCGAGCCTAACCTGACCGCGCTCTCGGGCGAGACCGCTGACTTCTTGGCCGGCGGCGAATATCCAATCCCGGTCAGCCAGGGTTTGGGCACCACCTCGATCGAATACAAGCGCTTCGGGGTCAGCTTGTCGTACACGCCGACGGTTTTATCGAACGGCCGGATCTCGATGCGGGTGCGGCCCGAAGTGTCCGAGCTATCAAGCCAGGGCGCGATCACGATCAACGGGTTCCAAGTGCCAGCGCTGACTGTGCGCCGGGCTGAGACCACGGTCGAGCTAGGTTCGGGCCAAAGCTTTATGATCGCCGGCCTGATGAGCAACGCTGCACAAAGCACGATAAAGAAAATGCCGGGGGCCGGCGATTTGCCGATCCTGGGTTCACTGTTCCGCTCGACCCACTTCCAGAAGGGCGAGAGCGAACTGGTGATCATCGTCACCCCGTACCTGGTCCAACCAGTCGATGCCAACGACATCAAGTTGCCAACTGACGGTTACAAGTCGGCCAATATCGCACAGCAGGTGTTTGGCAACATGCAAACCGACGGTAAGTCGGGCGCGGTCCGTCCGCATCCGACCTCGGCCCCGCAAGGCAATCCGAATGGGCCGCAAGTTGGCGAACTCGATGCTCCGGC
>JAYTIS010000068.1:0-4842 GCA_043731725.1 Novosphingobium sp. | reverse complement strand
TTGGTCGCATCGAACCGGCCGCCAAGGCCGACTTCGATCACGCAGGCGTCCGCCGGTTCGCGGTGGAACGCCAGGAATGTGGCGGCGGCGGTGACTTCGAAAAAGCTGGGTTCTAGGTCGTAGCCCAGGTCGAGCACTTCTTTGAGCAGCGCGGCCAAGAGATCATCTTCGATCAATTTCCCGGCGATCCGGATGCGTTCGTTATAGCGCACCAGATGCGGCTTGGTGGCCGCATGTACAGTTAGTCCTTGCGCCTCCAGCATCGCGCGCAAAAAGGCGCAAGTCGAACCTTTGCCGTTGGTCCCGGCGACGTGAAACACCGGTGGAAGTTTGCGCTGCGGGTTGCCCAGCCGGTCAAGCAGCGCGGTAATCGTCTCCAAACCCAGCCGCCCGCTCGGCAAGCTCAGCGCGCCCAATCTGTCAAGCTGGGCTTGAACTGCGGGGCTGTCTGAAACCGCGAAATCGCGCATGCGGATCAGGCCGCCCTGGCCGCGCCCAGATAATCCAGCACTTGCGCCAGCGTGGCGCGCAGCACGTGGCGGTGCGTGACCATGTCGATCATTCCGTGTTCCAGCAGATATTCGGCGCGCTGGAAGCCCTCGGGCAGTTTTTCGCGGATGGTATCCTGGATAACACGCTGACCGGCAAAACCGATCAGGCAGCCGGGCTCGGCAATCTGCACGTCGCCCAGCATGGCGTAACTAGCGGTCACCCCGCCGGTGGTCGGATCGGTCAGCACCACCACGTATGGTAGCCCGGCTGAGTTGAGCCGGCGGATCGCCACGGTGGTCCGGGGCATCTGCATCAGACTGAGAATGCCCTCCTGCATCCGCGCGCCGCCCGCCGCGGTGCAGATCACGTAGGGGCACTGCTCGTTCAGCGCACGCTCGGCCCCCGCGACGAAAGTCTTGCCCACCGCCATGCCCATCGATCCACCCATAAAGGCGAAGTCCTGCACGCCAAGCACGCATTTGTGCCCTTCGATTGCCCCGAACGCATTGGTCAGCGCATCGGGATGCGGATTGGCCAGCCGCGCGGCTTTGAGCCGGTCGGGATACTTCTTCGAATCGCGGAACTTTAGCGGGTCTTCCTTGACTTTGGGCGTCTCCAGCACCGTGAAGCCTTCGTCGAGCAGCTGCGCAAACCGCGCATCGGCCCCAATCCGCCCATGATGATCGCAGCGCGGACAGACGCTGAGGTTTTCCTCATATTCCTTGGTAAATAGCATTTCCTTGCACGAAGGGCAGCTGGTCCAAAGATTATCGGGGGTGTCGCGCTTCTCGGTAAACGGAAGCGCGTTGCGGACACGGTCAAGCCAGGACATGCCGCCTTACCTAGCACCATGGACGGCGGCGGCAAGCGCGGCGGTCAATTGCCGCACTGGCTCCGCCGCATGGGCGCCGTGCTGCGCGACCAGTTCAACCAGCGCCGAGCCGACCACGACCCCGTCAGCAACCCTAGCAATTGCTGCTGCTTGGTCAGGCGTGCGCACGCCGAAGCCAACTACGACGGGGATCTTGGCATGGGCCTTCAGCCGTTCGACGGCCTCCTCGATCGAGCCTTGCGCGGCCTGCTGCAGCCCGGTAATCCCGGCGACTGAGACGTAATAGAGGAATCCCGCTGAGCCATCGAGCACGGCTGGCAGCCGCGCGGCATCGGTGGTGGGTGTGGCTAGGCGGATCGGCGCAATTCCGGCGGCACGCAAAGCGGGGCCCAATTCGGGATCCTCTTCAGGCGGCACATCGACGCAGATCACCCCGTCGACCCCCGCTGTGGCACATTGGTCGGCAAACCACTCTGAGCCGCGCGTAATCATCGGATTGGCATAGCCCATCAGCACTAATGGAACTTGGGGATGGCGCGCGCGAAAGTCGGCCGCGATCTTGAACAAATCCGCCGTGGTCGTGCCCGCGCCCAGGCTGCGCAAATTGGCCTGTTGGATTGCCGGACCATCGGCCATCGGATCGGTGAACGGCATGCCCAGCTCGATCACATCCGCACCGCCCGCGACGAGCGCGTCGAGGATCGCAGGCGTGGGCCCGTCGCCCCCAGTGATGAAGGTGACAAGCGCAGGACCGCGCGCGAAGGTTGGCGCGAGGCGGTTCACGTGCGTTGTCCCCGGTTTGACTGGCGACCAAAAACGCCTCTCACAACCCCACCCCAAGATGCTCCGCGACCGAGAAGATGTCCTTATCTCCCCGACCGCACAGGTTGAGCAGGATCACATAATCCTTCGGCAGGTTCGGCGCGATTTTGGCGACGGCAGCTATCGCATGAGCAGGTTCCAGCGCGGGGATAATGCCTTCGGTGCGGCACAGCAGCTGGAATGCCTCGAGCGCCTCGGTATCGGTCACTGATGTATAATCGACTCTCCCGACATCGCGCAGCCACGCGTGCTCCGGCCCGATCCCTGGATAGTCCAACCCAGCGCTGATTGAGTGGCCCTCGGTGATCTGGCCATCGGCGTCTTGCAGCAGATAGGTCTTGTTGCCGTGGAGGATCCCCGGACGCCCTCCCGCCAAGCTAGCGGCATGCTCCTTGTCGAGTCCATGACCCGCAGCCTCGACCCCAAGCATCTTCACTTCTGGATCATCTAGAAACGGATGGAACAGCCCGATGGCGTTGCTGCCCCCGCCAATCGCCGCAACCAATAGATCGGGTAGGCGGCCAGTGCGGCTGAGCATCTGCGCGCGCGCTTCGGTTCCGATCACGCTTTGAAAATCGCGGACCATTTCGGGGTAAGGGTGCGGACCGGCGGCGGTGCCGATGATGTAGAAGGTGTCGTGCACATTGGCGACCCAATCGCGCAGCGCCTCGTTCATCGCATCCTTCAGCGTTGCCGCTCCGGCGGTCACCGGCACCACTTCGGCGCCGAGCAGCTTCATCCGGAACACGTTGGGCGCTTGCCTTGCCACATCGGTCGCACCCATGAAAATCACGCAGGGCAGGCCGAACCGCGCGCAGACCGTTGCCGTCGCCACGCCGTGCTGTCCGGCCCCCGTCTCGGCAATAATCCGGGTCTTTCCCATCCGCATCGCCAGCAGAATCTGCCCGACGCAATTGTTGATCTTGTGCGCACCAGTGTGGTTGAGTTCGTCGCGTTTGAACCAGATCTGCGCACCGCCCAGCTCCTCTGTCAGTCGCGGCGCAAAATAGAGCGGGCTGGGGCGTCCGACGTAATGTTCGAGCAAGTCATCTAATTGCGCTTTGAATGCGGGATCAGCCTTGGCAGCGGTGTACTCGCGCTCCAGATCGAGAATCAACGGCATCAGCGTTTCAGCGACATAACGCCCGCCAAACTGGCCGAAATGGCCGCGTTCATCGGGCTGTGTGCGAAACGAATTTTTCTGGTTTGAAGCGGTCATGGTGGTTTTGCGCTTGGCAGAGCAGATGCGCTAAGTCCAGCCTTGGGCTGTTTCCGAGGGTTAACCTCTGAGTAATATTACAATACAATCGTAATTCGTAATGTGGCATTTATAACACAATGCGTCGCAATAATGGAACTATCAATCAGACGGTTCATTGTGTTGACAGATATGCTCAGCCATTTGGCGCCGGCCCTGTCCATAGGGCTTCATTGCTTAAGGAGCATACCATGCGTAAGTTTATTCTGCCGCTCATCGCTTCGGTGGTTTTTGCCAACCCGGCGCTGGCCAATGACACCCGCGTTGAAGTGCGCGGCGGGGCCATCTGGTCGAACGGCACGACCGAAGCCACTTACGGCGCCGCCGCCGGGGTCGATTTCGACCTGGCACCGATGACCTTTGCCGGAGTCGAGGTTTCGGCTGACAAGATCGACGAAGCCGGGACCAAGCTGGCCTATGGTGCCACTGCGCGCTTCGGCCTGAAGGCGGGTCCGCTGACCAAGCTGTTCGTGGCGGGCGGTTATACTACCGAACCGTGCGATTTGTGCGAAGGCAGCTGGCACGCCGGCGCTGGGATCGAGCAGAGCATTATGGGGCCGCTCTACCTGAAGGCCGAATATCGTCACTTCTTCACCAGCAATGGCATTCCCGATTCCAATTCGGTCGTGGGCGGCGTTGGCATGCGTTTCTAAGCGGCTGCCACCGCGGTTAGAAGCAAGGGCGGTCCGGAGGCGGGCCGCCCTTCTGCTATACGGCGCGTGCGGCCGCGCAGAAGGTAGTGATTAGCGCCGAATCTTTGACGCCGGGCGCGGTCTCTACCCCGGACGAGGTATCGACCAGTGGGGCACCCGTCTGCGCGATGGCAGCGCCGACATTTCCAACGGTCAATCCGCCGGCCAATCCCCATGCCAACGGCGCCTGCCAGCCGTTCAGCAAAGCCCAATCGAACGACAAACCCATTCCGCCAGGCAAGTCTCCTTTTGGCGTTTTGGCGTCGAGCAAGATAAAATCAGCGGCTCCGACATAGTCCGCCGCGTGCGCCAAGTCCGCGTGCGAGGCGACGCTGATTACCTTCCACACCGGCAGGACAAAGCGCGCCCGCAGTTCGGCCGCCCGGGCCGCACTTTCGCCGCCGTGGAATTGCAACACATCGAGCTGCGCAGCAGCGATTGCGGCAGCAATCACCGTATCGCTCTCATCCACAAACACTCCGACCCGGCTAATCCGGCCCGCCGCCTGTGCCGCCAATGGCTTGACCAGATCGAGCGACACAAAACGCGGGCTGCGGGCAAAAAAGTTGAACCCGACATAGTCCGCTCGGCCCGCGATCACCGCCGCGAGCGTCTCAGCCGTATTTATACCGCAGATCTTGATCGCAGGGGCGAGCATGCCGCGCGCATTAGCGCTGGGCTGCTTACGGCGCCAGTTCGAACTGCATCGTTACACTGACCGCCGCCTCAACCTCGCCAGCCGAGAT
>JAYTIS010000067.1:0-10838 GCA_043731725.1 Novosphingobium sp. | reverse complement strand
TGCTCAAGGGCGATCTGCCGCTGCCCGCGGGCAAGCGGCCCGGTTTTCTCAAAGGCGACGACTGGTTTCTATCGCTCAGCGCCATTTCGGACACGGTGTTAGAGCCGCGCACTTTTCCTATCCCGGTTGGAGTTCAGACGACCCAACGGCCAGGTAGCTTGGATGTGTTTGGCAAAGATGCGAGCTATGTCTTCTCGCAGACTTTCATTGTTGGTGCCGCGCTGACTAAAGGTAATACCGCGTTCAAGCCGCCCGAGATCGAATATCGGATCGCGCTGGCGGTCAACTTTTCCTACGTCGATGTGCCCGAGCGGCGTGTGCTCAATGTCGAGCCATCGAAGCCGAGCCGCCGCTACGATCAATTCATTGGCGTGCAGGAACTGTTCGTCGATTACCATCTGCGCAACGTCTCCGAACGTTACGATTTTGATTCGGTGCGGGTTGGGATTCAACCGTTTCAGACCGATTTCCGCGGCTTTCTGTTCAACGATAATCAACTTGGCGTGCGGTTTTTCGGCAACCGCGACGGCAATCGCTGGCAATACAACCTGGCGGCCTTCTGGCGACTGGAAAAGGATACCAATTCGGGCCTGAACTCGGTGGTCCAGCGACCGCGCAACGACTGGCTGTTCGTCGCCAATTTGTACCGCCAGGATTTTCCGCTGACCGCGCTGACCAGCCAGATTACCGTGGCCTACAATCGCAACCGTGAGGCGCGCGAGATTGAGATCGATACCAACGGTTTTCCAGTGCGTCCGGCGCTGCTCGGCACGCTGCGCGGGCGCGATTACGATGTGGTCTATCTGGGCTATAATGCCGATGGCCGGGTGGGGCGGTTTGCGCTGACCGCCTCGACCTATTTGGCATTGGGGCAGGACCGCAACAGCTTCTTCACCGGGGAACGCGCAAAGATCCGGGCGAGTTTTGCTGCGGCCGAGCTCTCATATGACAAAGCCTGGATGCGCTTTCGGCTGTCTGGGCTCTATGCCAGCGGCGACAAAAAGGCGCGCGACAATGTCGAGGGCGGGTTCGATGCGGTGGTTGAGAACCCGCTGTTTGCTGGCGCGGATACCTCGTACTGGATCCGCCAGACGATCCCGTTTGCCGGCGGCGGACGCGCGGTCGCGCTCAACGGGCGCAACGGCGTGCTGAATTCGCTTCGCTCGTCGAAAGAACAGGGTCAGTCAAACTTCAATAATCCCGGCACGCTGCTGGTGGGGCTTGGCGGCGACTTCGACCTGCGGCCGACGGTGCGGGTTTCGGCCAATGCCAACCATTTGTGGTTCGCTAACACCGCTGTCCTACAGGAATTACGCAACGAGGGCAGCATCCCCAAAGACATCGGCTGGGATCTGTCAATGTCGGCGATCTGGCGGCCGCACGCGACGCAGAATATTGTCGCACGGTTGTCCGCAGCCAGCTTGCTGCCGGGTAAGGGCTTCCACGATCTGTTCGATAACAGCCAGCGCCACGCACGCTACTATTCTGTGCTGGCCAACGTGATACTGAGCTTCTGATGCGGCCGATGCGCGCCTTGCTGGCTCTTGCGGCGCTGACCTGCGCGGGCAGCTTGTTGCTCCGGGGCGCGGACATCCGCGCCAATGAAGCTGAACACGCGGTGGTGCGCGACTATGCGCTGGTCACCGCGCCCCCGGCTCCCGCCAAGCAAAGCGTGGCCGATGCGGCCGCCAAGACCGACGGCTGTCAATCGTGCCACGTCAAGACCGAGGCACCGACCATGCACCTCTCGCCGGCAGTGCGGCTGGGCTGCACCGATTGCCACGGCGGGAATGCTGCGGTGCGCGGCGATCCGGCGCAGCGGCGCGACGATCCGGCCTATGCCGCTGCGCGCGACCGCGCCCATGTGCTGCCGCGCTATCCTGAGGCGTGGCATTTCCCGTCATCGGCCAATCCGGCGCGCAGCTATAGCCTGCTTAACCGCGAGGCGCCGGAATTCGTCCGCTTCGTTAATCCCTCGGACTACCGGGTTGCGCGCGAGGCCTGCGGGGCCTGCCATCTGCCGACAATCGAAGCCGGCGAGCGCTCGCTGATGGCCAGCGGCGCGATGCTGTGGGGCGGGGCGTCTTATAACAACGGGATTGTCCCGCTTAAAAACTACATGTTCGGTGAGGCCTACACCCGCGACGGCAAGCCCGCGCGGGTGGTTGCGCCGGGCAATCCGCCCGGATCAGTCAGCGCCCGCCAGGCCGCACGCGGTGCGCTGGCCGCGCTATACCCGCTGCCCCGTTGGAACGTGGTGCCGCCGGGCGATGTGTTCCGGGTGTTTGAAGACGGCGGGCGGACCAACGGCAGCGGCTTTGCCGAGGTCGGAATTCCCAATGCCAGCGGTGTGATCCAGCGGCTCGAAGAACCCGGACGGCCCGACCTCAAGCAATCATCGCGCGGTCCGGGCACGGGGCTCAGGGTAGCGATCCCGGTGCTCAATATCCACAAGACCCGGCTCAACGATCCGTTCCTGTGGTTCATGGGGACAAATGACCAGCCCGGCGACTATCGCCATTCGGGCTGTTCGGGCTGCCATGTGATCTATGCCAACGATCGCGAGCCGCGCCACAGCCTGACTTATGCGCAAGCTGGTCGCGATGGGCAGACGCAAACGGTCGACCCGACCATTGCTGACAAGCGCGCTCACGGTGGCCTGCTGGGTAACCATGGCCCGCTCGCGCCCGACGCCGCAACAGAAGCGCCGAAGGAATCTGGCCATCCGATCGGCCACGTCTTCACTCGCTCCATTCCAACCGCGCAATGCATGAGCTGCCACATGCACCAGCCTAATGTGTTCCTGAACTCGTTCCTGGGCTATACCATGTGGGACTACGAGGCCGATGCCCCGATGATGTGGCCGGGACCGGAAAATCAGACTCCGCGCCCAGCGGGCATGAGCGACGCGGACTATGAGCGGTTGTACAAACACCAGCGCTATCCCGACACTGCGACGATCCGCGCGATCAACGATCGCAATCCTGAGGCTGCGGCGGCGCGCGGGCTGTGGGGCGATATCAACTTCCTGCGCAACGTCACCGATCTGAACTCTTCGCTCAAGGACACCCAGTTCGCCGACTATCACGGCCACGGTTGGAATTTCCGCGGGGTGTTCAAGCGTGACCGGGCCGGCAATCTGCTCGACGCGGGCGGCGATCAGGCCAAAGTGGCGCCGCAGCCCGGACACGTGGTCGATCCGGCCGACCCGGAAAAATGGCGCCGCGCGGGTGAGCCGCAGTTCGTGCCCCCCGGCACCAATCCCGGCAAGTCGGTGCACCTGATGGACATCCACGCCGAAAAAGGGATGCAATGCGCCGACTGTCACTTCGCGCAGGATAGCCACGGCAATGGGCTGATCTATGGTGAGGTCGCCAATGCGGTCGAGATCGGATGCAAGGATTGCCACGGCACCGCCGATGCCTATCCCAATCTGCTGACCTCGGGCCCCGCTGCGCCGCCCAAGGGCAACAATCTGGCGCTGCTGCGCAACCCCGATGGCAAACGCCGGTTCGAATGGTTCGATGGCGATGGCGGGCGGCGCGAACTGTACCAGCGCTCGATTGTCGATCCCAAACTGGTGTGGCAAGTCCACCTGACCAAGGACAGCGTCGATCCGACCTCGCCTTATTTCAACATCAAGTCGGCACGGGCCAAACTGATGAGCCGTTCAGGTGCGGTGGATGGCAGCTTCGGCTTTGGCCCGGGCGTGCCCAAATCCGATCGCGCGCATGCCGATGGCAAGATTGCCTGTTTCACCTGCCACCTGGCGTGGACCACCAGTTGCGGCGGGTGCCACTTACCGATCGAGGCCAACTGGAAGACCGCAGTGAATCACTACGAGGGGGAGGAGACGCGCAATTTTGCAACCTACAACCCGCAGGTGGCGCGCGACGACATGTTCCAGCTGGGCGTACACATGACCACCAAGGGTCATGAAATCACTCCGGTCAGATCGACCTCGGCGCTGGTGTTGTCCTCGACCAACGCCAATCGTGAGCGGATCTATATCCAGCAGCCACCGATCAGTTCGCCGGGCTTCTCAAGCCAGGCCTTCGCCCCGCATTTCCCGCACACGGTCCGCACCAAGGAAACCAAGACTTGTAGCGATTGTCATGTCAGCATGTCCGAGGACAACAATGCGATCATGGCGCAGACGCTGTTGCTCGGAACGAATTTCGTCAACTTTGTTGGGCTTAACGCCTGGACCGGGCTTGAAGGCGGGATCGAAGCGGTGCGGGTGACCGAATGGGATGAACCGCAGGCGGTGATCGGATCGTACCTGCAACGCTATGCCTATCCAGACTATTGGCGGATGCATGTCGAGCAGAATGGCCGCGAGCTGAAAAACTGGACGCGCGGTAAGACGCTGAACCCGATGGCGGCGGGCGATAGCCACACGCTCGAACAGTTCCGCAATGTGACCGAAGGCACGCCGGGCCGAGTTGGCTGCCTGCAACTGCGCGGCGAGTACATGTATGTGGCGCAGGGCAAGGGCGGCTTCCACGTTTACGATGTGGCCTCGGTAGCCAACAAAGGCGTTGCCGATCCGATCATTTCGGCCCCGTTTGCGGGGGATGCACAGGTCGATACCACCAACGCCACCTGCATGGCGCTGCCCACCAACCAGCCGATCGCGCCTGAGCGTAACACCCCGCTGATGCGCGATGCCAACCAAGAGCAAGCGTTCCTGCCGATTTACAACTACGCCGCGATCACTGACAGCGTGGAAGGGTTGGTGTTGGTCAACATTAACACCTTCTCCGACGGCGAATTCCGCAACAACAAGCTGACCCGCGCGCTGACCTGGAACCCGGACGGGGTGCTCAACGGGGCGCGGCACATCGTGCTGGCGGGCGAGGTCGCCTATGTCGTGGCCGATAAGGGACTGGTGGTGATCGACTTGTCCGATCCGCTCAAACCGAGGGTGACGGCAATACGCGAACTGGTCGATGCCCGCGCTAGCGCGGTGCAATTCCGCTATCTGTGGGTGACCGACCGCGACGGGCTCAATTTGTTCGATGTGACCGACTTGCGCAACCCGGTTGCGATTCCCGAAGGCAGCGTGCCGCTGGCCGATGCGCGCCGGGTCTATGTCGCCCGGACCTATGCCTATGTCGCGGCGAAGGGCGAGGGACTGGTGATCATCGATGTCACCCGTCCGCGCGCGCCGCAGATTTACCAGCGCGTGACGCTGGGCGGGCAGCTCAATGATGCCGAAGACGTGGTGGTTGCCTCGACCAACGCGTCGCTGTTCGCTTATGTCGCCGATGGCCGCAATGGGCTTAAGGTGCTGCAACTGATCTCGCCCGCCAGCCAACCCAATTTCTACGGCTTCTCGCCGCCGCCCAAGCCCGAACTGATCGCCTGGGCCAAGACCCCAACGCCAGCGCTGGCGCTGTCCAAGGGCATCGACCGTGACCGCGCGGTGGATGAGACCGGCGGGCAGATCGCGGTGTTCGGCCGGCTCGGCTCGCGTCCGTTCACCCGGCCCGAGATGGAGCGCCTGTTCCTCACCCCGGGGGGCGTGCCCTATAAGGTCAGCGACGAAGCCAACAATTCCGCGTGGCGCGCACGGCGTTAAATTATCGCCGTTATCGTACCTCTACTTTCGTCATCCCGGCCCATCGACAAGCTCAGGATAAACTTCCGGCCAACGGCCGGAAGGCCTGGACCCAGACAGCAGAAAACAAACGCCGCTTCGCGACTTTATTTGTTGGGACTGGGTCCCGGCCTGCGCCGGGATGACGGAGTGGTGGCGATCAATTACCGTCGCGTTCGCGGGTGTTGGTGCGTACCGTTTTTTGCATCGCGGTGTCATAGCGTGCGAGCACCGCCCATGGCTGTTCGAGAGGCACCACTTCGAAGTGCGAAGTTAGCTGTCCGCCATGCCAGCGGTGCAGCGCGTAAGCGGGGGGTTCGGCCTGGACCATGGCCCGCCCGTCGGGCTGCTCCGGGTCGATCGGGCGCAGGTCCAGCGTGACCGCCGGAGCCGCCGAAGGGCAAACCGTCAGTGGAACGCCGGCAAAACTGGTGTGCACGGTGCGGTGCAAATGTCCGGCGATAATTGCGCGCACCTGCGGCCGTCCGGAAATCGCCGCGCGGAAGCGTTCGATCCACGGCGCCTGTTCACCCCCGTCAAGCCAATCAAGTCCGCTGATGATCGGCGGATGATGCATCGCGATCAGCACCGGCCTCGCCGGGTCGGCGTCCAGCCGCGCGCTCAGCCAAGCTGCCCGCTGCTCGCAGAACGCGCCGCCGTGGCGGCCGGGCTCGGTCGTATCGAGCGCAATCACCCGCAGTCCGGGCGTATCCAGCTCGAACTGGACAAAGCCATCAGCGCTGGCCGTGTCGGGAAACGCGGCCAACAGTGCCGCGCGCTCATCCCAGTTGCCGGCCAGCAAGCGGTAAGGGATCGGGCAGGCTGCAAGCAAGGTGCCCAGCCGCGCATAATTATCCGCATCTCCGCCATTGGTAAGATCGCCGGTCAGCAGCAGCAGGTCGGGTCGGTTTGGGCCATGGCAAAGCCGGTCGAGCACAGCGCGCAGCCGCTGGACATTGTCCTCCTCCGGATCGCCCGGGTCAAAGCCGATGTGACAATCTGTTATCTGCGCGATCAGCACCGGGCCATCCCCCTATTGCCGTGGCCGCCGCGCGACCCCGCGCGGGGCCTGCTGCGTCAAGTGGTAATCGTGGCACATCGCACAATTTGAGGGAACCTTGCCGCGCGGCGCGTCCTCCCCCAGGTGGCACGAACGACACGATTTGATATCGGGCAGCAGCAGGTCGGATGCCGAATTCGAACGGTCAGCCGCGTGGCACGAGGTGCATTTCTCCTGCTTGTGCGCCGCATGCGTGAACCAGCCGTGCCCGAAATAACGCGAAACCTGTGTCACCGGCAGCACCGAGAACCGCCCCCCCGCAGCCGAAGCGGTGTGGCATTCACCGCAAATGCCATTGCGTGACAAGGCTTGCGTGACTGTCCCCACGCTGGTGGCGGGCGCGGAAAAGCGAGCATAGTAAGCGCCGCCATTGGCATAGGCACCCGGCCGCTGCCGCCCGGTGTTGATCGGCGCGGCGCGGTGCGGCGCAACCGAAAGATCGGCGACCATCTGATCGACGTCGCCGTGGCGCAGCTTGCGGAAGGTGCCACCAACCTTGTCATAAGCCAAGCTGTGGCAACTTTCACAATCGCGCTCCATGTCGATCGGCAGGAAACCAACACCATCAGCAGTGGCGTGGTGGCAATCGGCGCAGTCCAGTGCGCCGCCTTTGCCGGTCCGCATCGCCATTTGCGCCACCCCGCCGCGCGGGTTCAGGTGCAACTCGTGCGGAAAAGTCAGTCCACTGGCCTCGCGCGGGTGCTCGGCCAGAGAGACCCGGGTCAGCTTGTCGCTGCCTGCGGTGAGCGCGATCGCAGGACGGAACTGCGGATGCTGCTTGCCGAAATCGCTGGCATTGCCGAGCTGAGTGTCGGGCAGGCGATCCTTCAGCGAGCCGTGGCAATTGGCGCAGAAAGCTTGCGCCGGGGCGGGCATTCGCCCGGCGCCTTCGTGCTCGGTATGGCAATCCGAACACGCCCCCGGTCCAGGCTTTCCGAACATGTGCGCGATCCGCCACTGTACGGCATCGCCGGGGCTATCGGGTCCGCGGGCATTGGCCAACCGCGCGGGCAGTGCGTGATCGTGCACATCCTTGTGGCAGGTCAGGCAGGTTGCATCGCGCACCGCTTCGAATGGTTTGACGTGGCAGGCCTCGCACTTGCCCTCCAATTGGTGGTGCGCCAGACTAAGCGGGCCCGAGCTCCACGCAGCGTCACCCTTGACGGTCTGCTTGGGCGCGCGGGTCAGTGTGCTGTAGATCGGCAGCGCGAGGAAACCAGCCAGCAAGACCAGACCCAGGAGCCAAGACATGGTCCGTTTGCCGGGCAACCGCCCGGCGAGCGTGAAGGCGGTCTGTTCGTTCGCCGCCGCCGCCTCTGCGACCTGCCCGACGGTCAGCAGCACCGCTCCGTCATCTTCCTGCGATACCGCAACGCGATAGCCGCCAAACCGCAGTTCGCCGCCCACTGCCGGATTGATCACCGCGCTGTGAATCTTTCGGCCGTCGAGCGTGAAGCCGAGCGAACCCACCGCCTCAACTTCGACCCGCGCGGTGTCACTGGCAGCGATGATGGCATGGTGCGGATCGAGCGAAAGATCGGCCAGGTGCAGGGTATTGTCGGCGGACCGGCCGATGCTGATCGGACCTGCAGCAACATCGCGGTCGCGCACGATCTGGCGGCCCTGCGCAGTGGTCTCGATGGTCCTGAGCCGGAAGATCATGCCCCGCTCCGACCTACCAATAGAAAAACACGCTGACCACGTGCGCGGTCAGCGCTGCCAACAGCGCGAAAGTCGCCGGGACATGGACGTACAGCCAGACTTCTAGCAGCGCTTTCAGCCGCAAATGCCGCCGAATCCGCTCAAGCTGCGCACGGCGGCGTTGCAACAGCGCCTCGACCCGGAGCAGCGCCGGATCGTCAGCCTCTTCGTCAGTGGCAAGGTTCAGCGCATCAATCGCGGTCTGCGTCGGACCGGTGCCGCGCCCGCCGCCACTCAGCCGCCGCCACAATCCGTCCGAAAACGCGCGCTCGCTCAACGCGGCTAGCACCGGTTCGGTCCAACGCCGCGAAAGCGGCTGCGCTGCCTCTTCGAGCTGCCGGTCCACCGCGGCCAGCGCCTCAATCATTTGCGGCTCGGTCATTTCCTCGCGGTTGTTGCTCAGCGCGGCGGGCAGCAACGCATAGACCGTGACCCCAAAGATGCCTGAGGCGATCACCAGAATCATCAGCGCATAGGCCAGCGTATGGACGTTCCAGCCAAACTGAAACCCGCTGTGCAGGGTGGCGATCACGATCAGCGCCAGCCCCAGATAGACGTGGGCGGAGGTCCACGCCTTGAGCGACCAGTTCCCGCGCGTCATGTTCCGCTTGCGCACCCCGAGCAGCGCCAGCCACACGATCAGCCCCGCGCCCAGTGTGCCAAGCGTGTAGCCAAGCCAGCTGCCACCATTGGAGCGCGGCTGCACATCGACCAGCGCGTAGGCCAGGATCGCGACGAGGCTGAGCGCAACCGCGCGCTTGAGCCAGCGGAAGCTGCGATGACGCAGAAACCCCTCGTGTTCGGCGCTGATTTGGCGGCCCGTTTGCCGAGGCGTCGCCCGATCTGTCTGGCGGGTTAGGCGCGGAACATCCGCCATCAATCGTCTTTTGCCAGCCGTGCGACCGACAGCATGGCTTCGGGGGCGACGCGGATCGCGGCGCCGGTTGGGCAAGCGCGAACGCAGGCCGGGCCGCCCTCGATACCCTTGCACATGTCACATTTGATCGCCTTTTTTGGTGCTGGCGCTGCGGTGCCTACCGCGCGCTTGCGCCAGGCTTTATCGGGCTCGCCCGGTCCCGGACCGAACCCGAACGCCAGCCACGCCAGCAACGGCGGCTTGGGCGGCGGCACGCTATCCATCCGGATCACACCATAGGGGCAGTTGCGCTGGCAGTTACCGCAGCCGATGCAGGTGTCGTCGATGAACACTTCGCCGTCAGGCCCGCGCTTGATCGCGTTGGGCGGGCAATCGGCCATGCAGTGCGGATGCTCGCAGTGGCGGCATGAAGTTGGCACGTGCAAATGCGCGTACGTCCGTCCGGCTTCACGGTCGAGCCGGCTGAGCCCGTCGTGGCTATCGGCGCAGGCTTTCTCGCAATTGTCGCAGCCGACGCACAGCGTCTCATCGATCAACAGCACGTCGGTCGCTTCGCCCAGGCCATTGTCGACCAGGAACTGCGCGGTCTGCGAATACATATCGACCGCGCCCGAGAAGCTGGCCTTGCGGCCCTCAACGAAGGCGTTGATATCGCGCCGGGCGGCCATATCGGCGAGCGCTTTGCGGCGCAGGTCAGGTTTGCGCTCCAGCAACCGGGCAAAGGCTTCGCCGGGCAGGCGGATCACCTCGGATCGGATTGCGGCCTTGACCGTGGCCACGCGCAATCCGCCATCCAGCAGCGCCATTTCGCCCACATAGGAACCCGCTGGCAGATAGCTTAGGAACACCGGCCGGCCGCCAATCGCCTTTTCTACGATCATCGAGCCGCGGCGGATGACAAAGATGTCTGTCCCGGCATCGCCTTCGGCCAGCACCACCTCGCCTGCGCGGACAGTCCGCACTTCGGCCAGATCAACCACTTCGGCAACATCCTCACGGGTCAAGCCCGAGCCGAACATTTGCAGCAGTTGGCGTTCGATCGAGACCCGCTCGATCGCGCGACCGGCGGCCGGGACCGTGGCCATCAGCTTCAACGCAGCGGTGCGCGAAAGTTCGATTGCGATCACTGGCTCGGCGGCGCGCACCGTCGCACCGCGCCGCCGCCCGGAGATCAGCCCGACCTCGCCGACGATCTCGCCCTGCGCGATTGGCACGACCTTGGCCGGATCGTCTTTGTCGACCTCTACCAGCACCGAACCCTCGGCGATCGCGAACAACGAGGAACCGGTATCGTTGCGCACGAATAGCGCTTCGCCCGGTGCAAACGCCCGCGCCGTGCTGTCGAGCATCAGCTCGCGCAGTTGCAGCGGGGACACTTCGCGCAGCACATCGATATTTGCCCCAAACAGCGCGAGCCAATCATCGACCGAGCGCTGGCCTGGCAGCGCAGCGAAGCGCGCGGCCAGGATTGGCTCGTCGGCCGGTTTCAATGCGCGGTTGCCGTTGATGTATTCGACCGCATCATAACCCTGGTTCATGCAGTGCTTGATCAGCGGATAACCGGCCAGCGCGCCGATCACGTGGATCCCCGGCATGGT
>JAYTIS010000066.1:0-5464 GCA_043731725.1 Novosphingobium sp. | reverse complement strand
GCACACTGAAGCCGGGCAGCTTGGCGCCTTCGACACGCAGAAAATCCAGAAACTCCCACTGCGGCATCATCGCAATAAATGGTGCCGGCATGTTCAAATGACTGAGGTCACCAATTTCTAGTATCCGGCCGTTCCAGCTGACTTCAGCTCGGTCGATCCGATTGTGTGGACGCTGCAAGAACTGCTCAAGCAGGCCCAGCTCATCAAGGATCTGCATGGTCGACGGGTGCACCGTGTCACCGCGAAAATCGCGGAAGAAGTCGGCGTGCTTTTCCAGCACGGTGACCACCACCCCGGCGCGCGCCAGCAAGTAGCCGGCCATCATCCCGGCCGGGCCGCCGCCTACAATCACCACATCGCGATTTTCAGCTGCCATGGCGTGACAAGTGCGCGCTGCATGGCCACAACGCAAGTATGGCCGGATCGACGCCTTTCATGCCCACGTCGCCGCTCGGCGATGCTCTGGTCATCCTCGCCGCTGCCGGGATCGTCATCCCGTTGTTTGCGCGGTTTCGGATCACCCCGGTAATCGGGTTCATTCTGGTCGGAATTCTGGTCGGCCCGTTCGGATTGGGCAGCGCGGTGGCGCAGTACCCGTGGCTGGCCTATGTCACCATTAGCGATCCGCATCGGCTTAAACCCTTCGCCGAATTCGGGATCGTGCTGCTGCTGTTCTCGGTGGGGCTGGAGCTGTCATTCAAGCGGCTATGGGCGATGCGACGAGAGGTGTTCGGGCTCGGCGCCAAAGAGCTGCTGGGCTGTGCGCTGCTGATTGCCCTAGTGCTGGTGCTGTTGGGCAATTCGCTGGCGACGGCGGCCGCATTGGGGCTGGCGCTGGCGCTGTCCTCAACTGCGCTGGTGCTGCGCATTGCCGATCAGAATACTCCCGTGGGCCGAGCTGCATTGGCGATGCTGCTGTTTGAAGACATAGCGCTGGTGCCGATTATCTTCATCCTCGGCGCGCTGGGCCAAAATGGTCAAGGTGGCGAGCTTGGATCCTTGCTGCACACGCTGGGGTTGGGCACATTGGTCATGGCTGCGTTGCTGTTTGGCGGGCGGTTCATCCTGCCTCGGCTGTTCGATCAGGCCGCGCGCACCAAAAGTCCCGAGTTGTTCTTTGCCGTTAGCCTGCTGGTCGTAATCCTCGCCTCGCTGGCGACCGGCGCGGTCGGCCTTTCGCCAATTGTTGGCGCGCTGACTGCGGGGTTGTTGATCGCAGAGACGGAATACAGCGGCGAGGTTGAACACATGATCGCACCGTTCAAGGGGCTAGCGCTGGGGGTGTTCCTGCTCACCGTCGGCATGGGGCTCGACCTTGAAATTGTCTGGGCACGGCTGGGCGAAGTGCTGCTGGCAACCGCGCTGGTGCTGGGCGCCAAGGCACTGGTAACTGCAGCTCTGCTGCGGCTTTCGGGGGCACGGATGGGAACCTCGACCGAAGTTGGGATCCTGCTCGCCAGCCCGTCCGAAACGACACTGATCGTGCTCGGCGCGGCGCAAGCGGGCAAGCTGATCGTGCCATCGGCGGCGCAGTTCTGGGAAATCGTCACCGCATTGGGGCTGACGGTAACGCCGATCATGGCGTTTGCCGGGCGCCGGCTGGCGCGGCGGGTCGACATCGATGGGCATCTCCACGCGGCTGACACGCTGGCCGATGAGCACGCGATCGTAGTCGGCTGCGGACGGGTGGGGCGATTGGTGGCAGAGATGCTGGAGCAGCACGGCCAGGCTTATGTGGCGATCGATATCGATCTCGAGCTGATTAAAGCGGCGCGCGCGCAAGGGATCATGGCCCGCTATGCCGATGCCGCACGCTACGATGTGCTTGAGCGGCTGGGGCTCGATGATGCCACTGCGGTCATATTCACGATGGATGAACCGGTGGCGGTGCAGCGGCTGGTCCGCCGCCTGCGCGCAGCCCAGCCCGATCTGCCGATCATTGCCCGCGCGCGCGATGCCAGTCACGCCGCAGCACTCTATCGCGCCGGCGCTAGCCACGCCGTGCCCGAAACGCTCGAAAGCTCACTGCAATTGTCCGAAGCCGTGCTGGTCGATCTGGGGGTCGCGATGGGCCCCGTGATCGCCTCGATCCACGAAAAGCGCGACGAAATGCGCGCGCAGATTATGAAAGAGGGCGAACTGGTGGAACCACCGAAATTGAAGAGCGCCGGGCTGCGCGAGCACGGGGCCGGCTAAGCGCATGTGCTTCGACAGGCTCCGCATGAGCAGATGTTGTGCAAAATTGCCCGGAGTGGTTGCCTACACTCCCAAACTCCGCTCAGCCTGAGCCTATCGAAGGCCGCGCGCTAACCTATCCCAACAACGCTTTCACCGCCGCAATTGCGTCAGCAGCCTTGGCCCCGTCCGGACCACCGCCTTGCGCCATATCGGGCCGCCCACCGCCGCCTTGTCCGCCCAGCGCAGCCACCCCGGCTTTGACCAGATCAACTGCGCTGAACCGCGCGGTCAAATCATCGGTGACCGCCGCCGCGATTGCGGCTTTGCCCTCGTTGACCGCAACCGCCACCGCCACGCCGGAACCCATTTGCGCTTTTGCTGCATCGAGCAATCCGCGCAGTTCCTTGGGATCAAGCCCGTCGAGGACTTGGCCCGAGAATCTCACACCGCTGATTTCTTCGTCTTTGGTGGCTGCGGCAGTGCTGCCCCCACCCAGCGCCAGGGCTTTCTTCGCCTCGCTCAGTTCGCGTTCGAGCTTCTTGCGCTCTTCGAGCAGCGCGGCGACGCGGCTCTCAACTTCATCGGGCGACGTTTTGAGCAAGCTGGCGGCGCTTTTCAGCGCCTCGTCGCGGCCGACCAGCCATTGTCGCGCCACTTCGCCGGTCAGCGCTTCAATCCGCCGCACACCCGAGCTGACCGCGCTCTCGCTGATGATCCGCAGCAACCCGATATCGCCCAGCGCGCGCACATGGGTGCCGCCGCACAGCTCGACTGAGAAATTCCGGCCAGTGCTGGCATTGCCCATGCTGAGCACGCGCACCTCATCGCCGTACTTCTCACCGAACAGCGCCATCGCCCCGGCCTCGATCGCCTCGTCGGGGCTCATCAGCCGGGTCGTGACCTCTTCGTTGCCGCGCACTTCAGCGTTCACTTCGGCTTCGACCGCGGCAATGTCTTCAGCCGAAAGTGCGATGGGGTGGGAGAAATCGAACCGCAGCCGATCGGGCGCGACCAGCGAGCCTTTCTGGGTGACATGCTCGCCCAGCCGCCTCCGCAGCGCGGCGTGGAGCAAATGCGTCGCCGAATGGTTTGCGCGGATCGCGTCGCGGCGGGCGACGTCGATATCGAGCTTGACCATGTCCCCGGTCTTGATCGTGCCGCTGGCGACCACCGCTTGATGCGCGTGAAGCCGCCCGAGCGGTTTAGCTGTGTCGTTAATGTCCAGCCGTAGCCCGTCAGCGCCGCTGATAACCCCCGCATCGCCCATTTGCCCGCCGCTCTCGCCGTAAAACGGGGTCTGGTTGGTCATCACCAAGACGCTGTCACCGGGGCCAGCTGACGCGACTTCGTGGCCATCCTTGACCAGCGCGACCACTTGCGCTTCGGCGGTACTGGCGCTGTAGCCGGTGAACTCGGTCGCGCCGACGCGCTCGGCAATGTCGAACCACACCTCGCCGTCGGCAGCCTGGCCGCTGCCCTTCCATGCCGCGCGGGCAGCAGCCTTTTGCTTGGCCATCGCCGCATCGAAGCCGGCCCGGTCCACTGCAATCCCGCGCGGACGCAGCGCATCTTCGGTTAGATCGTAAGGGAAGCCGAACGTGTCATAGAGTTTGAACGCCGTTTCACCGGGCAATTCTGCACCTGCGCCCAGCTCGCCAGTGGTTTCTTCGAGCAGCTTGAGTCCATTGGCGAGAGTGCGGCGAAACTGCACTTCCTCGCGTGCCAACGTTTCCTCGATCAATGGCTGCGCGCGGCCCAGTTCGGGATAGGCCTGCCCCATCTCGGTCACCAGCGCGGGCACCAGTCGGTGCATCAAGGGATCTTTCGCCCCCAGCAAATGCGCGTGGCGCATTGCGCGGCGCATGATCCGCCGCAGCACATAGCCGCGCCCTTCACTGGCCGGCAGCACGCCATCAGCCAACAGAAAACTAACCGAGCGCAAATGATCGGCGATCACCCGGTGGCTCGCTCGGTTTTCGCCCTCGGCTTTGACCCCGGTTAGGCTTTCGGAGGCCGCGATCAGCGCGCGAAAAGTGTCGGTCTCATAATTATCATGCTGGCCTTGCAAAACCGCGGCCAGCCGCTCCAACCCCATCCCAGTATCGATGCTGGGCCTAGGCAGTTCCGTTCGGCTGCCATCGGCGGCCTGCTCGAACTGCATGAATACCAGGTTCCAGATTTCAATGAACCGGTCGCCGTCTTCATCGGGCGATCCCGGCGGCCCGCCCGGAATGTGATCCCCGTGATCGTAAAACACTTCGCTGCACGGCCCGCACGGCCCGGTATCGCCCATCGACCAGAAATTGTCCGAGGTTGGGATGCGAATGATCCGCTGTTCGGGTAGCCCGGCAATCTTGCGCCACAGCTCGAACGCCTCGTCGTCGGTGTGATAGACCGTAACGGTCAGCTTATCCTTGGGCAGTCCCCATTCTTTGGTCAGCAGGGTCCAGGCGTGCGTAATCGCCTGATCCTTGAAGTAATCCCCGAACGAAAAATTGCCGAGCATCTCAAAGAATGTGTGGTGGCGTGCGGTGTAGCCAACATTATCCAGATCGTTGTGCTTGCCCCCGGCGCGCACGCATTTCTGGCTGGAGGTGGCGCGCGGCGTTGCGCGGGTTTCAAGCCCGGTGAACACGTTCTTGAACGGCACCATCCCGGCATTGACGAACATCAGCGTCGGATCGTTATAGGGCACCAACGACGCGCTTTGCACCACATCGTGGCCATGGCTGGCGAAGTAATCGAGGAAGGAGCGGCGGATTTCGTTCGTCGAGGTCATAGTCTTGGCCGATTAGGGCCAGAAGCAGCGGCGAACAAGCGCGATTCTGCCGCCCACCTCAAGCGGGAACCTTGACCTTGAGCGCGCCGGGCAGCGAACGAAACTGGAGCGGCAGTTTCATCCGGGTCACTTCCCCATCGTGCGCCACGTCGATTGCCCCGCTGCCCAATAAGGTGAATGCGGCGCAGTCGCTGACGTCGACAAAATCGCGCGCGGGATCGGCCCGGCCGATCAGTGCCCGCAGTGCGAACCCGACCAACGCTAGCGCGCTTTTGTGGCGCACCGCGTAAACCCCCAGGCGAGCGCTATCGAGCACGTCGCGCTTGCCCAGTCGCGGCCCGGTAATGTTGTAAGGGTTGTTGCCAACAAACAGCAGCGGAGTTTCCAGGCACTGCCGGGTGTCGCCGATCTGCAGTTCCAGCCGCCGGACTTTCAGCCCGCGTAGCACCGTCCAGGCCGCCGGGATCGTCGCCAGCGCTTTGGGCAGCGCTTGCGCATCGCGCACCC
>JAYTIS010000065.1:0-13313 GCA_043731725.1 Novosphingobium sp. | reverse complement strand
ATCGCGAAAGGTGTCGCGGAGGCGATCAAGGCGCGCGGTATCGCGGCGTTTCGCGCGGACGTGCTGGCCGCTGCGCCTGAATTGATTGGATTGGAAATTGCTTTGCCCGATTGGGATAGAGTAAACCTACTTGCGGTTTCGCTCGACCGGCTATCCCAATGGTCGCGCCCTGGCATGCTGGCGATTGGCGATGCCGCCCATGCGATGAGCCCGGTCGGCGGTATCGGGATCAACCTGGCGATTCAGGATGCGGTCGCGGCGGCGAACTTGCTGGCGCTGCCGCTGTCGCGCGGGGAGTCGGTTGATCGGCTGCTAGGCCAAGTGCAAGCGCGCCGCTGGCTGCCCACGCGGCTGGTGCAGGGGATGCAGCGGTCGGCTCACGAACGCATACTGCGACCGCTGATCGAAGGCCGGGCGGCCGTGCCTGTTGAGCCGCCTTTGCCGCTCCGGTTGCTTAACCGGTTTCCGCTGCTGCGCCGCATTCCGGGTTATATGATTGGTCACGGATTTCGGCAGGAACACGTGCGCTCGCCAATCGCAGTATCGGCGGGGACCGTCATACCGGGGAAGGCCGGTACCCAGTCCTAGCAAAGTTGTTTGGCTGGGTCTGGGCCCCGGCCTTCGCCGGGGTGACGATTCAGTTGAATACAATCACGCGGCTGAACCAGCAGCCATTGCCTTCTCAAGGTTCTCGACCACCGCCGCGAAGAACCCTTCGGTGGTCAGCCAAGCCTGATCGGGGCCGATCAGGATCGCTAGATCCTTAGTCATCTTGCCGCTTTCGACAGTATCGATGCAGACCCGTTCGAGCGTTTCGGCAAATTTCACCACATCGGGCGTATTGTCGAACTTGCCGCGGTAGATCAGCCCGCGGGTCCAAGCGCAGAGGCGGGCGATCGGGTTGGTGCTGGTCGCCTTGCCCTGTTGATGCTGGCGATAGTGCCGCGTGACGGTGCCGTGCGCGGCTTCGGCCTCAACCGTCTTGCCATCGGGAGTCATCAGAACCGAGGTCATCAGCCCGAGCGAGCCAAATCCTTGTGCGACCTGATCGGACTGCACGTCGCCGTCATAGTTTTTGCAGGCCCACACGAATTTGCCCGACCATTTGAGCGCTGAGGCGACCATGTCATCGATCAGGCGGTGTTCGTAAGTGATCCCGGCGGCCTTAAACTTTTCGGCAAACCCTTCGGTATCAAATACTTCCTGGAACAGATCCTTGAACCGGCCGTCGTAGGCCTTGAGGATGGTATTCTTGGTTGAGAGATACACCGGCCAGCCGAGTCCGAGGCCATAGTTGAGGCTGGCGCGTGCAAAATCGCGGATTGAATCGTCGAGGTTGTACATCGCCAGCGCGACCCCGGGCGAGGGGTAGTGAAACACCTCTTCATCAATCTTGCTGCCATCGTCGCCTTCCCACACCAACCGCAGCTTGCCGGGACCAGGGACGAGGAAATCAGTCGCCTTGTATTGATCGCCAAAGGCATGTCGGCCAACCACGATCGGGTCAGTCCAGCCGGGGATCAGGCGGGGGACGTTCTGCATCACGATCGGTTCACGGAACACTACGCCGCCCAGGATGTTGCGGATTGTGCCATTGGGGCTCTTCCACATTTTCTTGAGGCTGAACTCCTTCACCCGATCTTCGTCCGGAGTGATCGTCGCGCATTTGACGCCGACGCCGTAAAGCTTGATCGCGTTGGCGCAATCGACCGTGATTTTATCGCTGGTCTGGTCGCGCATTTCGATCGAGAGGTCGTAATATTTGAGGTCGATATCAAGGTAGGGGAGGATCAATTGCTCGCGGATCCACTGCCAAATAATGCGGGTCATTTCATCGCCGTCGATCTCGACAACGGGATTTTTCACCTTGATCTTGGCCATTCGCTGTCTCGTCTTTCGCCGGGGAGTTGCGGCTTCCCTTAGCAGAGCGATACGCGCGCGCAAGTAAGGGCTGGACGTGGGCCAGCCAGCGCTTTAATCGTTCGGTTAAACAGCCAGCGAGAGGAATTCAGACGTGAGCGAGACCAGCGAAGTCCTGACCGAAGTCGAAGACGGTGTACTGATCGTCACGATGAACCGCCCAGAGGCCAAGAACGCGATGAACAAGGCGCAGGCCGAAGGCATCAGCGCGGCGATGGACCGGCTCGAAGCTGATCCGGAATTGCGCTGCGCGATTCTGACCGGCGCGGGCGGCACGTTTTGCTCAGGCATGGACCTCAAGGGCTTTCTGCGCGGTGAGCGACCTAGCATCGAAGGGCGCGGGTTCGGCGGGTTGACCGAATGGACGCCGAAAAAGCCTGTCATCGCAGCGGTCGATGGCTATGCTTTGGCCGGAGGAATGGAACTGGCGCTGTCGTGCGATTTGATTGTCGCCAATTCAGCCTCGAAATTCGGCATTCCTGAAGCCAAACGCGGACTGGCCGCAGCAGCTGGCGGATTGATCAAACTGCCCCGCCAGATTCCGCCGCGGATCGCGATGGAACTGGCGTTGACCGGCAATTTCATCGACGCCAAGCGCGCTTACGAACTGGGTTTTGTAAATCGTATTGTCGAGGGTCCGGCGATCGAAGGTGCGAAGGAACTGGCGCGCACGATCGCTGAGAACGGCCCGTTGGCTTTGATCGCCTCCAAGGCAATCGTACGCGATTCGCATAGCTGGACCGACGAGGAAATGTGGCAGAAACAGGCAGCGTATATTGCCCCGGTGTTCGTCAGCGCCGATGCCCGCGAAGGGTCGCTGGCTTTTGCCGAAAAACGCAAGCCCAACTGGCAAGGCAAATAGTAGAATGAAAAAGGCCCCGGGAAACCGGGGCCTTTTCGCGAATGGTGGGCGTAGCAAGGATTGAACTTGCGACCCCTACGATGTCAACATAGTGCTCTACCACTGAGCTATACGCCCGCACCATTCGTCCCGTCCCCCAAGACTGGTCTGGCGGGGCAGGGGAGCGCCATTAACGAGGCTCCCCCAAGCTTGCAAGCAGTTAGATGGCGAGAAGCGGCTAGATCGTCGCCTGGGCCGGCTGGCCGAAAAGGCGTTCAACCTCCATCACCAGGTCTTTGAGGTGGAACGGCTTTGACAGCACCTTGGCCTGCGGCGCCTCGCGGCTGGCCTTAAGCGTGACCGCAGCAAATCCGGTGATAAACATGACCTTGGTTTTAGGGCTGATCTCGGCGCAGCGCTGCGCCAGTTCGATCCCATCCATTTCGGGCATAACGATGTCCGACAGCAGCAGATCATACTCGCCGTCCTCAAGCAACGGCACGGCCAAGGTTCCGCGATCAACCGCCGTTACATCGTAGCCGGCGTTTTCCAGCGCCCGCGCCAGGTAGGTGCGCATGGCGTCTTCATCTTCGGCAAGCAGGATGCGGATCATCGCGGTCTGGTTCCACTCTTAGCATTCGTTTTGTGCCGCTTGGCTGCACGGCGCAGAACAGCTTATAGCCGCGACCGGGTTAACAATCTCGTCCATACTCATTGCTGACATACTTTGACACAGGCGCAACTTCAGGCCAGCAAGCCGGGATGAACGCAACAACCGGGCAGGCAGGCGATTCGCCGCGACACGAAGGCGGCCTGATCCCTGGCAGCAACGGGATTCCCGCATTTTCGCTGGTTGCTCCGAAGCCCTCGGCGCTGCCGCTGCTGATCGCGGTACCGCATGCCGGGCGCGCCTATCCCTGCAGCCTGCTCGAGCGGATGCGCAATCCGCGGTTCGCCACGCTCAAGCTGGAAGATCGCTATGTCGACCGACTGGCCGTGCATGTCGCGCGCGAAACCGGCGCGGCCTTGCTGGTGGCGAACGCCCCGCGGGCGATGATCGATCTCAACCGGGCGACCGATGATGTGGATTGGGATATGTTCGCGCGGGGTCGGCCGGATAGTGTCGGCAGCTACACTCCGGGCATGCGCGTGCGAAGTGGCCTGGGTTTGATCCCGCGCCGTCTGCCGGGGCTGGGCGAACTGTGGAAACGCCGCCACGATGAAGAAGATCTCGCCGCGCGGATCGGTTCGATTCACGAGCCGTATCATTCCTGCTTGGCTGAGACGCTGCAAGGTTTGCGCGACCGGTGGGGTGCGGCCTTGTTGCTGGATCTGCATTCGATGCCGCCGCTGGGCTTTCGCGGCGGACAGCCGGCGCCCGATTTCGTGCTGGGGGACCGTTTTGGAGCGTCATGCAGCGGCGCACTGGTGGGCAGTTGCTTTAGCTACTTTGCTGAAATGCGGCGCGGCGCGGCGCATAACCGGCCCTACGCGGGCGGCTACGTCCTGGAACGCCATGCCAATCCCGAAACTGGGCTCCATGCCTTGCAACTGGAGATCGACCGGTCGAGCTATCTCGATTCGCGGCTGGTGGAACCGGGAGCTGGCTTTGCCGCAATGGCCAACATGCTGACCGAGCTGGTCCGGCGGCTCGCAGGTGAAGTGGCTGAACTGGGCCAGCTGCGCAGCGGCGAGCGCTGGGTCAACGCGGCTGAATAACCCAATAAAAAACCACCCCGTGCGTTATGCACGAGGTGGCCGAGGTTCAGGGAGGAGGTGCACGAGTGCACCAAGCCCGACCGCGCCATGAGGGTAGCACGGCAAGACGCGAGAAAGATAAGCACGCTTGTCCGGCGATGCAAGTACTCTGATTACCCAGACAAACGAATGGCGCAATTCCGGGATTTTCCGAAATCGCGCCATGCGTTCGTATTTAAAACGAATCAGTTGGGCAGTGCGGGAATCGGACCTTTGCCCTGCTGAACCTGCCGTGCGAACACTTCGCTCATGTGCTCTAGGCTGAACAGGTGCGCGAATATAAGCGCCAATATGCCGTTCTGGTTCATCGTGCGCAGCACGTCGCCGCGCAGATCGCGCAGCTTTTCCTGATCGATCATCTTAAAGCCGCGATAAATGAACGGCTGGTCGTTGCCAGCCTGCTGGATTGAAACTTCGCCGTCCATCAGCAAGTCGTGCTTGACCAGTTCTTCGACAAAGGCGGTGGTGCGGAAGCCTGCTTCTTCAAAATTGCGGCAGAAATCGAGCGTTGCCTTGCACGATTCGCTGGGCTCTTCGCCTTCGAACAGCTTATTGCCTTCGTCAAATTCGCCGACCAAATCGCTGGTTGGATCGAAGCACAGCGAGAGTTCTTCGCTGTCGGGCGTGAGTTTGGCCAGCATGAACGGATAGCGGCGGGCATAAGCCGGGACATAGGCCTGTTCGCTGAGTTTGCCGGTCTCATCGAAAAAGGTGTTGACGCCTTCGTTCAACCCCATCAGCGCCAGCGGCACTGGCTGGTCAGCGACCGAGAACACGATCGGGAAGTTGCGCGAGGCGTGGACGAATTCTTCAGCCGTCAGCGGAATCGCGTGCTGCCCAACGATCCAGGTGGCGTTTTCGGTTGACTTGGCGCTCCAGCCCGCATGATCACGGCTGTTAAGCGGCATCAGGTCGTTGTAAAACATCGGCAAATTGGCGGCTTGCGGCGCGCTGGCCATGGGTAACTCTCCGGGTTAAAAATCTGCTCCAGCCGGTTGGCTCCGACGCGAACCCGCGCCTTTAAGCGTTGGAGCCGCGCGGCGCAAGCGCCAGCAGTTTGCCAGGATTGAGCAAGCCATCAGGATCGAGCGCTACCTTGACCCGGTTGAGCAAGTCCAGCGCCACAGGATCGCTAAGCCGTGCGAGTTCATCACGCTTCATTTGCCCAATGCCGTGCTCAGCCGAAATCGAGCCATGCCACTGCGTCACCAGATCGTGAACCATCCGGCTGATCTCCTTACCCTGGTGAAGTTCCCATTCGCCGCGCGCCGCGCCGGGCGGAGCGGTGACGTGGAAATGCACATTGCCATCCCCCAAGTGACCGAAGCCAAACGCGCGGCAGCCGGGCCACGCCTGCTCGACGGCTGGTATGGCCATGGTTATGAATTCGGCCATCAATGCAACCGGCACGGAAATGTCGTGTTGCACTGCCGCGCCTTTGGCGCGCAGCGAGCCCGAAATCGCATCGCGCAACGCCCAAAAAGCCTCAGCCTGGCCCTCTGAGGCTGCGATCGTGGCGTCTTCGATGATACCGTCATTGAGCGCAGCCGCCAAGATGCGCTCCGCTTGCTCGGTAAGATCCACCGCCGGATCGCAGCTGACCAGTTCGATCAGCGCGTGCCAGGGGTGCGGCCCGCTCAGCGGCGTGCGTGCAGATGGAACATTTGCCAACACAGCCTCGAGGCAATTCTGCGGGAGAACCTCAAACCCTTCAAGTGCGTCACCAATTGTCGACTGAGTATCCAGCAACAACTGTCGCGCATCCCTGATGCTGGTCAGTCCGACCCACACCACGGTGCGCTGAGCGATCGCCGGCTCAAGCTTAAGCGTGGCGGCGGTGACGATCCCTAGCGTGCCTTCCGAACCGATAAACAATTGCTTCAAATCGAACCCGCGGTTGTCTTTCTTGAGTGGGGTCAGCGCGGACCAGATCGTGCCGTCGGCCAGAACGGCCTCCAGACCCAGCACCTGCGCGCGCATCGAGCCGTGGCGCAGCACCTGGGTACCGCCGGCGTTGGTCGCGATCAGGCCACCCACGGTCGCCGAACCTTTGCCGCCCAGAGTAAGCGGAAAGCGCAGCCCAGCCGCTGCAGCGGCTTCGTGCAAATGCTGGAGCACGACGCCCGCGCCGCAAGTGACCTGCCGCGCGGGCAGGTCCACTGCGTCAATCAAGTCAAGCCGCCGTAGTGACACCAGCAAGGCCAATCCGCTGCTGTCGGGGGTCGCGCCGCCTGACATCCCACTGTTTCCGCCTTGCGGCACGAGTGCCACGCCGTGCGCCGCGCACAGCGAAACCAATGCGGCGACTTCGGCGGTGTTGGCTGGGCTGGCCATTCCGCAAGCCCGCCCGGTGTAGCGCCCGCGCCAGTCAGTCAGCCACGGCGTCATCAGTTCGGAATCGTGGGTGAATCCGCGCGGACCCAACAATTCGGCGGCCGCAGTCAGGAAGGTTTGATCGGAGCCAGACATTTGCACCAGCTATGGCACAGTGCAGGCCTCCGCTACCAGCCCAGCTTTACCAGCCGCAAATCGTCGCTATGGCTTGCAACTGCATCGGGTTAAGCGGTGGTTCAAAGATTGGGGCTATTCAACACACTATGAACCCTGCTCTGCAACTCATGACCCCGCTGGTTTTGCTCTTTCCCGCTGCGGTGGCGGTCGAGCAGCAAAACCCGGTCGGGCGCGCACCGCTGCCGATCGCCGCGTCGCCGGTCCAGCAGGTCAGCGTCGAACAACGCATAACTATCCGGATCAATCCCCGTCCGGCACCGATGCCCAACGTTGCTACGCTTGTGGCGGAGAGTGCCGACCCGGGGGCAGAGCCGCGCTTTGTCGAGCGCAAGTCCGGCAAATGTTTGCCATTGGCCGCGATTGGCGGAGTTCAGCCGCTCAGTGATAACCGGTTGCTGCTGATGCTGCGCGATAACCGCCTGTTCACGGCCCGGCTGGCAAAAGGCTGTCAAGCGCGCGAATTTTATTCGGGCTTTATCGTCAAACGCAACGTCGATGGTCAGGTCTGCATCGGCCGCGATGAATTGCTTTCGCGCAGCGGGACCAGTTGCCAAGTTAGCGGCTTTCGCCAACTGCTTCCCGCTGGCGATTAGTCGGAGGCACAGCCTGCGCGCGCGGATCAGGTAAGTCCTCCCGCGATTCCTTGACTCTAGCGCGCGAATGAGCCTAGGGCGCGGCTGTTCGGCACCTGCCTTGAGCAAGCGCCGTGAAACGTGTGCTCACATCATCGAAGAAGCCTATGAAATTCGCCGATATCGGCCTGTCTGACGAATTGCTCGCCGCGGTTACCGCCAAGGGTTACGATACGCCCACGCCGATCCAGGCCCAGGCGATCCCCAGCGTGTTGATGATGCGCGACATCATTGGCGTGGCACAGACCGGGACGGGCAAGACCGCCAGCTTTGTGCTGCCAATGATCGACATCCTGTCGCATGGCCGGCGCCGTGCCCTAATGCCGCGCAGCCTGATCCTTGAACCGACTCGCGAATTGGCGGCGCAGGTCGCCGAAGAATTCACGCGCTATGGTGTCAACCACGATCTCAAAATGGCGCTGCTAATTGGCGGCGTGCAAATGGGCGATCAGGTCAAGGCGCTGAAGGACGGAGTCGACGTGCTGATTGCCACCCCTGGCCGGCTGATGGATCTGTTCGAACGCGGCAAGATCCTGCTGACCGGTTGCGATCTGTTGGTGATCGACGAGGCCGATCGGATGCTCGACATGGGATTTATCCCGGATATCGAAACGATCTGTTCGAAGCTTCCGGCGCAGCGCCAAACCTTGCTGTTCAGCGCGACGATGCCGCCGCCGATCAAAAAATTGGCTGACAAATTCCTCAGCAATCCCAAATATATCGAAGTGGCGCGTCCGGCCTCGGCCAATATTAACATTGCCCAGCACAAGGTGCTGGTCGCCTCGTCGCGGACCAAGCGCGATGTGTTGATCGAATTGCTGCGCAACGATGACGTCACCACGGCAATGATCTTCTGCAACCGCAAGACCACGGTCCGCGATCTGGCTAAAACGCTCAAACAAAAGGGCTTTTCAGCCGGCGAAATTCACGGCGACATGGATCAGCCGGCTCGCATCGCCGAACTCGATCGGTTCAAGGCCGGGACGGTCAACATCCTGTGCTGTTCGGACGTTGCCGCGCGCGGGCTCGACGTGAAGGGGGTGAGCCATGTGTTCAACTTCGACACGCCGTGGCACCCCGATGATTATGTCCACCGCATCGGCCGCACCGGGCGCGCTGGAGCGACCGGCAAGGCCTTCACCTTGGTCGCGCCCGAAGACGCCGAAGCAATCGCCAATGTCGAAAAGCTAACTGGGCTGCAGATCCCGGTTTACGAGCTGGGCGGGGCCAACAGCACCAGCGCCCCGCGGCCAGCCCGCAGTGATGCAGCGCCGCGCGAAACTTCACCGCGCAGCGAACGGCCAGAGCGTAGCGATCGACCAGCGCGCAACGACAAGTCGCGCCGCGAACGCGCGCCGCGAGCGGCTGAGCCAGCGGTACCAATCGCTGCTGCAGCAATCGAGGTTGCGCCGACCGCTGTCGCCGTTGCGGAAGCTGCGCCTAAAGCTGCCCCTGAGGCGGCACCCAAATCAGCGCCCAAATCCCGCAAGCCCGCGGCCACTCAGGCTGAGCGCGAAGACGATCCCTGGAATGGCCCGGTTCCCGGCTTTTTGGGCGTCTCCGCTCTTTGAGCCAAACCGTGCCGACGGGCGGATTGTCCCGGTTGCCACGCACCGTCTGGGCGCTCGGGCTGGTCAGTCTGCTGATGGACATGTCTTCGGAGATGATCCATTCGATCTTGCCGATTTTCCTGACCACGACGCTGGGCGCAAGCGCTGCGATGGTCGGACTGATTGACGGCATTGCTGAGGCCACGGCGGCCATCGCCAAGGTGCCGTCGGGCTACATTTCAGATCGAATAGGCCGCCGCAAACCACTGATCCTGTTCGGATATGGACTGGCTGCCTTGGCCAAGCCCTTGTTTGCTATCGCCGCAGGACCGCTTCCGGTATTGGCAGCGCGGTTTGCCGACCGGGTGGGTAAAGGCGTGCGCGGCGCGGCGCGCGATGCGCTGGTCGCCGATGTTACCCCGCCCGAAATCCGCGGGCGTGCTTATGGTCTGCGTCAGGCCCTCGATACTGTGGGCGCGCTGATCGGGCCGCTGATCGCGGTGCTGCTGATGCTGGCTTATGCCAACGATTTTCGGCTGGTGTTCTGGGTCGCGGTGATCCCCGCCGTGGGTTCGGTTGTGATGGTGTTGCTGGGCGTGGGCGACAGCAGAGCTTCGATCGGAAAGGCGCACTTTCCGGTGCAGTTGGCCGAGTTGCGCCAACTGGGCGCGGCGTTTTGGAGCATCGCCGCGGTCGGATTGTTCTTTACGCTCGCCCGATTCAGCGAGGCGTTTCTGATCCTCAAGGCAGCGGAAGCCGGGCTGCCGATTGCCCTATCGCCGCTGGTTCTGATGCTCATGGCATTGGTATATGCGGCGGGGGCCTATCCTGCGGGCGCGCTGGCCGATCGCTACCCCGCGCCCGCGCTGCTGAGCGCCGGACTGCTGGTGTTGATCGCGGCCGATCTGCTGCTCGGGCTCGGACACGGATTGCTGGCAATTGCCGCCGGGATCGCGCTGTGGGGCGCGCATATGGCATTGACGCAGGGTCTGTTCGCCAAACTGGTGGCGGGCAGTGCGCCTGACCGGTTGCGCGGCTCGGCGTTTGGTTTGTTCAATCTGGCGAGCGGTCTGGCCGCACTGGCCGCCAGCGTGATCGCAGGGCTGCTGTGGGACCACTACGGATCGGGCGCGACGTTTATGGCTGGCGCTGGCTTTGCCGCACTCACCCTCACCGGTCTGGCGCTGGCGCGCGTGCAGCTCAGGCCAATTTGACGCTTTGCCGGTTTGCGGCTCGACTCAGCCCGCTCGACATCGAGCGAGATTATGCGCAATGTGCGACGCGATGAAAACCGAAGCAAAATCAAGCGGAGCCATCGCCCTGGCAATAAGCGGCATTGCTTCGGCGTTCGCGTTATCCGCCTGCTGCGCTTTGCCGATCCTGTTGGCAGGAGCCGGGTTTACGACCTATTGGCTGGCTCCGTTCGGGGCGGTCGGTTCGCACTTCAGAACCCCTTTGACCATTCTAGCTGCGGTGTGCCTAGCGGGGTCTGCGTTTATAGTTTTGCGATCAGCTAAGACCTGCCAGCCGGGCGACCTTTGTGCGCGGCCGTGGTTTCGCGGGTCAATTCTAGCCGCCGCCGCGTTCGGGATTGTGCTACTGATTGTGTCAAAGCTGTATGCTTGAGCTCATCAGCACGATCACCTGCCCCATATGCCGAGCACAGTCGGCTGAAACGATGGCTACCGATTCGTGCCGGTTTTTCTATGACTGTTCGGCCTGTTCGGCCCGGTTGAGTCCGCTGGCGGGCGACTGCTGCGTGTTTTGCAGCTTTGGCGACGTCAAGTGCCCGCCGATACAAGCGGGTAAAGGCTGCTGCTGATAGTTTGGGCAGCCGCACCGTGGCCGTTTATTCGGGCAGTTTCACAAAACTATCGATCACGCGCTTGGCCCCGGCGGTCTCAAATTCAATCTCAAGCTTGTTGCCTTCTTGCGCCGTGACCACGCCGTAGCCGAACTTTTCGTGGAACACCCGCGCGCCCAGCGCGATGTCGGCGCGCGGTTTGGCGGCGAAGCTGGCGGCGCTGCGGGTGGTCTCGGCAATCCGGCGCGGGGCGGGATCAAAGGGCTGGGCGGAGGCACGCTGCCAGCCGGGGCCGCGCGTCATGGTGCGGCTAGGCTGCGCATTGGCGACATGCGCGAATGGGTCTGAATGCTCCGAAAACTGCGCCCGCCACAACGATGCCCCGCCTGACATCGAACTTTCCTGCGCAATATGCGCGGCGGGCAGATCGGCGATGAACCGGCTGGGGATCGAGCTGGTCCATTGGCCGTAAATGCGCCGATTGGCGGCGTGCAGGATCGTGCACTGTCGGCGCGCTCGGGTGATCGCGACATAAGCGAGCCGCCGTTCTTCCTCCAGCGCCGCCAACCCGCCTTCATCCATTGCGCGCTGCGAGGGGAACACGCCTTCTTCCCAGCCAACCAAAAATAAGTAGTCGAACTCGAGGCCCTTGGCGGCGTGGATCGTCATAATGGTGATCTTCTCGACGTCATCAGCGGCGTCGTTGTCCATCACTAAGCTGACGTGTTCGAGGAAATCGCCGAGTGTTTCGTATTCCTCAATCGCGCGAGCCAGCTCGGTCAGATTTTCGAGGCGGCCGGCGCTTTCAGCGTTCTTGTCGGCCTGCAAGGCGTCAGTGTATCCGCTTTCATCCAGCAAGGTACGGACCAGTTCAGCCGGGGAAAGCGTGCTGGCGGCCTCGCGCCAGCGCGCGAAATTGCGCATCAGTGCCAGCAAGGTCGCACGCGCGCGGGCCGGCAGTTCATCACTGTCAACGATCTCGAGCGCCGCCATCGCCAAGGGCACATTGCGCGCGCGGGCGTGGCGGTGGAGCTTCTCCAGCGTTTTGTCACCGAGGCCTCGCTTAGGGGTGTTGTAGATCCGCTCGAACGCCAGGTCGTCGCTTGGCTGTGCTATCACCCGCAGATAGCCCAGCGCATCGCGCACTTCGGCACGCTCATAAAACCGAAAGCCGCCGACAATCTTGTAGTTGAGGCCAATGGCAATGAACCGGTCCTCGAACTCGCGCGTCTGGAACTGCGCCCGCACCAAAATCGCGAGCTGCGACAGCGATGCGCCCTCGCGCTCCAGCCGCTCGGCCTCTTCGCCCACCCGCCGCGCTTCTTCGGGACCGTCCCACACCCCGATCACGCGGACTTTGTCGCCGCCATTGCGCTCCGTCCACAGCGTCTTGCCGAGCCGCTGCGAATTGGCATCGATCAATCCGGATGCAGCAGCGAGAATATCGGGGGTGGAGCGATAATTCTGCTCAAGCTTGATCACCTTCGCGCCGGGAAAATCCTGTTCAAAGCGCAGAATGTTGGTCACTTCGGCGCCGCGCCACGAATAGATCGACTGGTCGTCATCGCCGACCACACAGATATTGCGATGGCCCTGCGCCAGCAGCCGCAGCCACAGATACTGGACCTGGTTGGTGTCCTGATATTCGTCGACCAGAATGTATTTGAAGCGCTGTTGGTATTGCTCAAGGATTTCGCGGTGAGTGCGCAACACGTTGAGCATGTGCAGCAGCAGATCACCGAAATCGCAAGCATTGAGCGCCTTCAGCCGGTCCTGATAAAGGCGGTAAAACTTCTGCCCCAAACCATTGGCATAGGCCTCGCTCTCGGCCGCACCGAGATCGGCCGGATTGAGGCCCTTGTTCTTCCAGCGATCGATGCAACTGGCGAGCAGCCGTGCGGGCCAGCGCTTTTCGTCCAGCCCTTCGGCTTGAATTAACTGCTTGAGTACGCGCAGCTGATCGTCGGTATCGATGATTGTGTAGTTCGCCTGCAAGCCGACCAGTTCGGCGTGACGGCGCAGCAGCTTGGCCGTGATTGAGTGGAATGTGCCCAGCCAAGGCAGGCCTTCAACGCTGGGGCCGAGCAGGTGGCCGACACGCTCTTTCATCTCGCGCGCGGCTTTGTTGGTAAAGGTGACGCACAGCACTTCGCTCGGCCAAGCGCGGCGCGTGCGAATAATATGTGCCAACCGCGTGGTCAGCGCAGCAGTCTTGCCGGTGCCCGCCCCAGCCAGCATCAGTACCGGACCTTCGGTCGTCAGCACGGCTTCGCGTTGAGGCGCATTCAGGCCTTCGA
>JAYTIS010000064.1:0-2523 GCA_043731725.1 Novosphingobium sp. | reverse complement strand
TCCCGGTGGTCGCCAGCGTAATGGAACGCGTTACCGGCGAGCGCTTCGACCACTTGATGCAGCGGCTGGTGCTGCGACCGCTGAAGCTTGGCGCCTGCTTCAACTGGTCGGGCTGTTCGGCCAGCGCCGTGGGCCGCGCAGTGGTGCTTTACCGCGCCAGCGGCGAGGTTGCGAAAGACGATCTGCATGGCTTGCCGCCGCCCTGCATGGTGGTCCCGGCCAGCGATGGCAGCTGCGATCTGTCCAGCTATATTCTGGGCAGCAACGGCGCGATGTTCAGCCCGCAGGGCGGCTTGCGGATCTCGATGCGCGATTTGGCCAAGGTCGGCCAGCTGCTGGCGCGGCGAGGACGCGGTTTCCTTAGCCGCAAGAGTTTTGCCGAACTGACCAGCGTGCAATGGCGCTTCGATGGCACCAACGGCCTGGGCGAAGATGGCACCGCCAGCGGCTTTTTCTGCGGCTATGGACTGGCCGTGCAGACGATCGGTGCTGGCGGGCCGGGCTGCCACGATAACTTGTTCAACGACGGGCGAACCCGGGTGGGCCACGCCGGCGACGCCTATGGGCTCAAATCCGGGCTGTGGATTGATCCCAAGACTGGCAATGGCCTGGCATTCTTCACCACGGCCGTCGCTGACGATGCGCCCAAGGGCAGGAGCGCATTTACTGCAGCTGAAGAAACCGTTGTGGAGAGGTCAGCGCGCTAAGCCTTCCGCTTTGCGGTTTGGCAGTCTAGGCCGAAAAGGTGATTGCCGAAGCTGACCTCCTCGATACCCTTCACGCGACCTTCGGCTTTTCCGCGTTTCGCGGGGTCCAAGATCAGGTCGTGACGCGGGTGCTGGCCGGTCAATCGACCCTGGCAGTGATGCCCACCGGCGCGGGAAAATCGCTGACCTACCAGCTCCCCGCTGTGTTCCAGACCGGTACCTGCGTGGTGATTTCACCCTTGATCGCGCTGATGCACGATCAGCTGCGTAGCGCCGCCGCCAACGGCATCCGCGCCGCCAGCCTGACCAGCGCCGATAGCGAAGACTACCGCGAGGCAGCGATTGAAGCCTTCCGCGGCGGCGAACTTGATCTGCTCTATGTCGCGCCAGAACGCGCCAGCCAGCCGCATTTTCGCGAGCTGCTTAGCAACGCCCGGGTGAGCCTGTTCGCGATCGACGAAGCGCATTGCGTATCCGAATGGGGGCATGATTTCCGGCCGGACTACCGCCTGCTGCGCCCGCTGCTCGATAGCTTTGCCGACATCCCGCGGCTGGCGCTGACCGCGACCGCCGATGCTCATACCCGCGCCGATATTCTGGCACAGCTGGGCATCCCCGCCGACGGCCTGATCATTGCCGGGTTCGACCGGCCCAATATCCGTTATGTGGTGCGTCACCGCGACAACCCGGTGCGGCAACTGGTCACACTAATGGCTGAACAGCCCGGCCCGGGGATTGTCTATGCCCAGACTCGCAAGAAAGTGGAAGAATTCGCCGACAAGCTGAGCGCAGCCACTGGCCGCACCGTACTGCCTTACCATGCCGGGCTCGATCCCGCGGTCCGCGCCGCCAATCAGGCGGCATTCGTGGCCAGCGAAGATATCGTGATGGTGGCGACGGTCGCGTTCGGGATGGGGATCGACAAGCCCGACGTGCGGTTCGTCGCGCATGCCGGTGTGCCCAAATCGATCGAGGCTTATTATCAGGAAACCGGCCGCGCGGGGCGCGACGGCGATGCCAGCCTGGCGTTGATGCTGTGGGCAGCCGACGATTTCGCCCGCGCGCGGCAGCGCTTGAGCGAGGTTGAGGAGCACCGCCGCGCGGGCGAGCGCGCCCGACTTGCAGCGCTGGCGAATCTGGTTGAGACCGCCGGTTGCCGCCGCGCGCTGCTGCTGCGCCATTTTGGCGAAGACCCACCGGAAAAATGCGGAAACTGCGACAACTGCCTCGAAGCACCGGGTGTGGTCGATGCAACCCAGCTGGCACAAAAGCTGCTGTCGGCGGCTTACCGCACCGGGCAGGCGTTTGGCTTCGGACATTTGGAAAAGGTCCTGACCGGGCAGTCCGATGACCGCATTACCCAGCGCGGGCACGACCAGCTCAGCGTGTTCGGGATTGTGCCCGGCGAAGAAGCGCACCTGTTGCGCCCGCTGGTCCGGGCGCTGCAAGCGCGCGGTTCACTCGTGCCGACCGAACACGGCGGGCTGGCGCTGGGCGGCGACGCCCGCCAGATATTGACCGGCGAGCTGCCCGTGCTGATCGCGCTGGCTCCCCAGCCGCAACGCGGGCTCGGCGGCGGTCGACGCCAAAAGAGCGGCCACGTAAACCCACTGGGCGATCCACTGTTCGATGCCTTGCGCGAACTGCGCCGCAGCATTGCCAGCGAGGCCGGAGTGCCGCCGTACGTGGTATTCCATGATTCCACCTTGCGTGAAATGGCCACACTGCGCCCGGCTTCCCTCGCGGCGATGGGTGAAATTACCGGAGTTGGTGTGCGCAAACTTGAGGCACACGGCGAGGCATTTTTGGCCGTAGT
>JAYTIS010000063.1:0-1812 GCA_043731725.1 Novosphingobium sp. | reverse complement strand
GGCCTGGACCGGCCACGGCGCGGCAGGCGAAGGCAGCGCCGGCTGGTTCCAACTAGCGGCCGACATTGTTCATTTGTTGGCCGCGGGGGTCTGGATTGGGGCCTTGGCAGTGTTTGCGATTGTCCTGACGCGTCCTGCGAAGCGCATGACCGACGATGACGTTGGCGCAGTGTCCGCAGCGCTTGACCGGTTTGCGGTGGTCGGCACGGTAGTTGTGGTGTTGCTAATCGCGACAGGACTGATCAGCAGCTTCATGCTGGTCGGACTCGAGAATGTCACCGCGTTGCCTCGCACGCCCTATGGCCAGTTGCTGATCATCAAGCTGATGCTGTTTGCTGCAATGTTGGTCCTTGCCGCGTCAAACCGCTGGCGGCTGACGCCGGCGCTGTCGCGATGCAACGATTTTACCGACCGACTGAGCGCGGTGAAGGCCTTGCGCCGCAGTCTGGCAGCCGAAGTGGCGGCTGCTGTGCTGATTTTGGGTCTGGTCGCTGTGCTGGGCACGCTCTCCCCGCCGCTAGCCGCCTAAATCGCGACAAACCGCCCGGCCTCGCGATCCTTCCGGACCTTGAGCCCGTCGAACACCTGCCCGCTCATCGCGATATAGACCCCCGGCGGTGCCACCTGCACCGCGCCGAAGGCCATGCCGAGGTTAAACGGGGCATCGGTTTCGGCGAACCGCGCCGGGCTTAGCGCGCCGGTCAGCACCATGGTTTTTCCGGCGATCCCCGCGAGTGCCTTGGCGGTTTCGGTCATGGTATCGGTGCCGTGCGTGATGACCACGCGTGTTTCGGGCGCCTGAGCAATCCGCCGCGCAAGCTCGGCCCGGTCGACGTCGGTCAGCTCGAGGCTATCCTTGCGGCACACTTCTTCGATCCGCAGCGGCAACGCGACCCGTGCTTCTTTAAGCAGTGCGGGAATCCCGCTGTCGACGACCTGATATTCGCTCAGCGCGTCAAAATAGTTCTTGTCGATCGTGCCGCCGGTGGTGAGCACGAGGATTGCAGGGCTGTCCATAACACCGCTCTAGCGCGTCACTGCGGGCTGTCCAAGCGCGGGCGGTGCGTGTTAGCATGTGTCCGGGACAAAAGGGGAAGCGCATGGTAAGCATCGCCTCGACCAGCAGGATCAGCAATTCGCGGCTGTCATGGCTGGTCATATTGATCGCGCTGTCGGTCCTGCTCAACTATGTCGATCGCGGCGCAATTGGAATTGCAGCGCCGCTGATGAAACAAGAACTGGGGCTTTCTGCGACCGGGTTTGGCATCGCGGTATCGGCGTTCTTTTGGGTTTATGCGCCGCTATGCCTGGTGGTGGGCTGGCTGTGCGACCGGTTTTGCGTCTACCGGCTGTTCGCGGCAGGCATCGCTCTATGGGCGCTGGCCACTGTGCTGACCGGGTTTGTCCAAGGTCTGGCCGTGCTGATTGCGCTGCGGTTGGTGCTGGGTTTGGGAGAAAGCATCGCCTTTCCCGGAAGTTCCAAGATCTTTGCGGCCGAAGTTCCGCCGGCCAATCGCGGCATGGCCAATGCCATGGTCGCCGCAGCGCTGGCTTTTGGCCCAGCGGTCGGCACGCTGAGCGGCGGCTTGATCCTTGAGGCTGCGGGGTGGCGGCCGATCTTCTGGATCTTTGGAGCCGCTACCCTGTTGTGGCTGGTGCCCTGGCATTTCGTGGCGGCGCCGCTGCGCACCACCAGCGTCACCACGCCGTTGACCGAGCCAGTCCCGCTGTCACGGCTGCTGCGGGTGCGTGCATTATGGTTGATCGGAATTGGGCATTTCACGACCAACTACAGCTTCTACTTCCTGCTAA
>JAYTIS010000062.1:0-4419 GCA_043731725.1 Novosphingobium sp. | reverse complement strand
GGTGCGCCCATCAAACAGCGTGACCTGGCCCGAAGTATCCAGCCCAGCCATCTCCAGCATCGCCGTCACGTCGCTTTCGCGCGCGCCGTCGAACACCGGAGTGCCCATCGGCACACCGTTCTTGAGGTGCTGCGCCATCTCGACGATTTCGCCGGTACTGCGCGCCTCAATTTCGGCGTGATAGTTGGGACCGTAGATTTCCTTGAGCTTGGCCACCAAGGCAGTCGGCGGTGCGCCGGCTTCGGGATTGGGGTTCTTATGCCGCCATTCCTCCAACGCCGCAGTGACCTGCTGGCCCAGACCGCGCGCGGCCCAGCCCAGATGCGTTTCGAAGATCTGCCCGACGTTCATTCGACTCGGCACACCCAGCGGGTTGAGCACGATATCGACCGGCGTGCCGTCTTCGAGGAACGGCATATCTTCGGCTGGCAGGATGCGCGAAATGACACCCTTGTTGCCATGCCGCCCGGCCATCTTGTCGCCCGGCTGCAGCTTGCGCTTCACCGCCACGAACACCTTGACCATCTTGAGCACGCCCGGAGCAAGCTCATCACCGCGTTCGAGCTTCTCTTTGCGATCTTCGAACTTCTCTTGGATGGTCTTGATCGTCTCGTCGTACTGGGTTTTGACCGCTTCAAGCTGGCCCTGCGCCTTGTCGTCGGCGACCGCGAACTTCCACCATTCGTGACGCTCAACTTCAGCCAGGTTGTCGTTGTCGATGGTGTCGCCCTTCTTGAAGCCCTTGGGGGCAGCAGCGGCAACGTGGCCCAGCAGCATATCGCGCAGGCGGTTATAGGTCGCCCGGTTTAGGATGCCGCGTTCGTCTTCGCGATCCTTGGCGAGGCGTTCGATTTCCTCGTTCTGGATCGCCCGGGTCCGATCATCGATCTCGATCCCGTGACGGTTGAACACGCGCACTTCAACCACCGTCCCGGCGACGCCGGGGGGCAGCTTGAGCGAGGTATCGCGCACGTCAGAGGCTTTTTCGCCAAAGATCGCGCGCAGCAGCTTTTCTTCGGGCGTCATCGGGCTTTCGCCCTTGGGCGTGATCTTGCCGACCAGAATGTCACCCGGGTGCACTTCGGCCCCAATGTAAACGATCCCGGCCTCGTCGAGGCTGCGCAAGGCTTCCTCGCCAACGTTGGGAATATCGCGGGTGATGTCTTCTGGCCCAAGCTTGGTGTCGCGGGCCATCACTTCGAATTCTTCGATGTGGATCGAGGTAAACACGTCGTCTTTGACGATGCGTTCGCTGATCAGGATCGAATCTTCGTAGTTATAGCCATTCCACGGCATAAACGCGACCAGGCTGTTGCGGCCCAGCGCGAGTTCGCCCAGCTCGGTCGAGGGACCATCGGCGATGATCGTGCCTTCTTCGATCACTTCGCCCACCTTCACCAGCGGGCGCTGGTTGATGCAGGTGTTCTGGTTCGAACGCTGGAACTTTTGCAGCGTGTAAATATCGACGCCCGACTGGCCGGGCTCGATATCGCCGGCGGCGCGGATCACGATCCGGGTGGCGTCGACCTGATCGACGATCCCGCCGCGCAAGGCGCCGATCGCAGCGCCCGAATCGCGCGCCACGGTGGCTTCCATGCCGGTGCCGACGAATGGTGCTTCGGCCTGGACCAGCGGCACGGCTTGACGCTGCATGTTCGAGCCCATCAGCGCGCGGTTGGCGTCATCGTTTTCGAGGAACGGGATCAGCGAAGCTGCGACCGAGACCAGCTGCTTGGGGCTGACGTCCATCAAGGTCACCAGATCGCGTGGTGACATCACGAATTCGCCGCTGTCGCGGGCTGAGATCAGCTCTTCGACAAAGCTGCCATCGGTATTGAGCTCGGCCGAAGCCTGCGCCACCACATGCTTCTGCTCTTCCATCGCCGACAGGTAGACCACATCGCCGGTAACCTTGCCGTCGATCACTTTGCGGTACGGGGTTTCAATGAAGCCGTACTTGTTGACGCGGGCGAAAGTCGAAAGCGAGTTGATCAGCCCGATGTTCGGGCCTTCAGGCGTTTCGATCGGGCAGATCCGGCCATAGTGGGTCGGGTGAACGTCGCGCACTTCAAAACCGGCGCGTTCGCGCGTGAGACCGCCTGGGCCCAAGGCCGAAACGCGGCGCTTGTGCGTGACTTCGGACAGCGGGTTGGTCTGATCCATAAATTGTGACAGCTGCGACGAGCCGAAGAATTCGCGCACTGCGGCCACCGCCGGCTTGGCGTTGATCAGATCGTTGGGCATCACGGTCGAGACATCGACGCTACTCATCCGCTCCTTGACCGCACGTTCCATCCGCAGCAGCCCGACGCGGTACTGGTTTTCGAGCAGTTCGCCGACCGAACGCACACGACGGTTGCCGAGGTTATCGATATCGTCAACCTCGCCTTTGCCGTCCTTCAGATTGACCAGTTCCTTGACCACGGCGAGGATATCCTCAGTGCGCAAGGTAGTAACGGTATCTTCGGCATCGAGCGCGAGCCGCATGTTGAGCTTGACCCGGCCCACGGCCGACAGGTCATAGCGGTCGGCATCGAAGAACAGGCCTTCGAACAGCGCTTCGGCGGTTTCGCGCGTTGGCGGCTCGCCCGGGCGCATCACCCGGTAGATATCGGCCAGCGCGTGATCGCGGTCTGGCGCCTTGTCGGCCTGCAGCGTGTTGCGGATCCACGGCCCGGTCGAGACGTGATCGATATCGAGCAGTTCGAGTTGATCGATCCCGGCCTTGTCGAGCATGTCGAGGTTCTCAGGCGAAACTTCTTCGCCCGATTCGATCCAGATCCGCCCAGTGCTCTCGTCGATCAGATCGTGCGCGGCATAGCGCCCGAAGATTTCCTCGGTCGGGATCAGCAATTCGGTCAGGCCGTCTTTTTCCGCCTTGTTGGCGGCGCGGGGGGTGATCTTGGTGCCATTGGCAAAGATCACTTCACCCGATTTGGCATCGACGATGTCGAAGCTTGGCTTGAGCCCCCGCCACTGATCGGGCGCGTAAGGGAGGATCCAGCCACCCTGACCGCGCTTCCACATCACTGTGGTGTAGAAATGCGCCAGGATTGCTTCGTCGTCGAGCCCCAGCGCATGCAGCAGCGCGGTGACCGGCAGCTTGCGCTTGCGGTCAATCCGGACGTTGACGATGTCCTTGGCGTCGAATTCGAAATCGAGCCACGAACCGCGATACGGGATGACCCGCGCGGCGAACAAATACTTGCCGCTCGAGTGAGTCTTGCCGCGATCATGATCGAACAGCACACCCGGTGAGCGGTGCATCTGGCTGACAATCACGCGTTCGGTGCCGTTGATCACAAAGGTGCCGTTGTCGGTCATGAGCGGCATGTCGCCCATGTAAACGTCCTGCTCCTTGATATCGAGCACCGAGCGGGTTTCGGTTTCGGCATCGACCTCGAACACGATTAAACGCAGCGTGACCTTCATCGGCGCGGCATAAGTGATCCCGCGCTGGCGGCATTCGGTGGTGTCGTACTTGGGGTCCTCCAGCACATAGTGCACGAAGTCCAGTTCGCTGGTGCCAGCAAAATCGCGGATCGGGAAGACCGAGCGCAAGGTCTTTTCCAGTCCCGAGATATAGCCGATCGACGGGTCCGAGCGCAGGAACTGCTCATAGCTTTCGCGCTGCACTTCGATCAGGTTCGGCATCTTCACCACTTCGTGAATATCGCCAAAGATCTTGCGGATGCGCTTCTTCGCAGCGGCGCGCGCGCCCGGGAGCGGAGTTGAAGCCTGCTTGGCCATGGGAGGGTACTGCCTCTTTGCTAGAGCGCCTGAATCAGGCGTAAAATAATGCCACGCGCGGTGTGTGGCTCCGGTGAAACGCACAAAGGCCGCACAGCAAACAGCGCCCCAGCGGGGTGCCGCAGCGAGCAGCCTTGCGTCAGTCGGAAAACTCGGTGCTTCCCTTCGTGGCAGATCCCCGCGCATGGACCCGCCTTGCTCGAAGCACCGAGCGAAGGGGGCATATAGGGAGGGGGTGTGGGGAAGTCAAATGGGGCGGGTGGGGTGGTGGCGGGCTGAGGACTGAATTTCAGGTATTGGGCCGTTTGCAGCCATTCGCCGCGCGGTGCGTAAACGGCAGCATTCGACGACATTGCAGACATACCAATTTGCTACTGGCGATCCCGCAAGCTACCGGTCAACATTCGACCCACTTTTGCGGACGGGTGAGGTTTGGGCCAGCTTCCCAATAGCAAAACTTCTTGTGGGCGGTAGCAAGGGCGAGGCGATACATGGCGTTTGAACCATTTGGCTATGGCGACCGATGGTATGACCGTCTTGGCGGGGGCAAGCTCAAACCCAAAGAGCGCGCGATAGTGTTCGCCGTCATCGTGGTTCTTGCCATCGTCTGGCAGGTTTCCTGAACTCGGCATCGCTAGCCGTGTGTCTGAAAACCACCGGCGGGTTCAA
>JAYTIS010000061.1:0-2932 GCA_043731725.1 Novosphingobium sp. | reverse complement strand
ATGCAGGGCAAGCTCGACACGATCGAGGTCGAAGGCGCTGCGGGCGGCGGGCTGGTCAAGATGCGCTGCTCGGCCAAGGGCCGCGTGCTCGGCGTCAGCATCGATGACAGCTTGCTGGTGCCAAGCGACAAAGGCATTCTTGAAGACCTGATTGCGGCAGCGTTCAACGATGCGCGGGCCAAGGCCGATGCGATCTCCAGCCAGGAAATGACGCGGATGCAGCAGGGGATGGCCCTTCCACCGGGGTTTAAACTGCCGGGAATGTAGGGCGTCGGTAGGCTGCAGTAGGTCGTTGGTCGAACAAGAATCTGGATCAAGTGTAATAGCACTACAACACACCAAGGTGGGTCGCGCCAAACAAGTCAACCAATAGGGGGTTTTGTCATGCGTCACCTGTTTCTGCCGCTCGCCGCCGTGCTGCTTTCCACCAGCGGGCTTAGCCAGGTGCCCAAGGATCAGCTCGACAAGCCCCCGGCAAACGCCAAGCACTTCACCATCCAGTCGACCGGCGGCAAGCATGGTGATGAATGGTCGTGGCAACTGCCCGACGGGACCCGCAAGGCGCGCTTCAGCATGAATCTGCGCGGGCAGGTGTGGGAAGAAGATTATACCGGCAAGCCGGGTGCTGACGGACTTCCGGCAACGCTCTCGATCCGCGGCGTATCGCCGCAAGGCGATGTGAACGAGACCTTCAACCTGACCGGCGCAGTCGCCAACTGGCAAAGCCCGATCGACCACGGCAGCAGCGATTCAGGGCGCGGGCGGTTTTATACCACGCTGGGCGGACCGATGGATACCAACGCCTGGTTCATCGAGCGGCTGCTCGCGAGGCCCTCGCATGCGATGACGCTGCTCCCCGGCGGCGAAGCGCGGGCCGAAAAGCTGACCATGATGGTGGTCGGCAAGGGCAAGGCGGCAAAGCCGATCACGCTGTGGCAGGTGATTGGCGTCTCGAACACGCCGGTACCGATCTGGACCGATGCCAAGGGCAAGTTCTTTGCTGTGGCCAATGGCATGGCCTGGTTGCCCGATGGCTATACCGGTGAGCAGGCGCGGATGGAAAAGGTTCAGACCGCAGCGCTCGGCGCGCAAGCCCCGCTGCTGCTCAAGCGGCTGGTTACGGTGCCCAAGACGCCGGTCGCCTTTGCCCACATCAAACTGTTCGATGCCGATAACCAGCGCTTCCTCACCAACCAGACGGTGGTGGTCAGCGGCGCGAAGATCGTCGCAGTGGGCCCGGCCGGGTCGACCCCGATCCCGGCGGACGCGAAAGTGTTCGATGGGACCGGCAAGACGCTCGTCCCCGGCATGTGGGATTGCCACATGCACGTGGGCGACGATTACACCGGTCCGCAAGAGCTCTCGCTCGGCGTCACCTCGGTGCGCGATCCGGGCAATGACGACGTCATGACGATGGACCGTCGCGCGCGGGTTGCGGCAGGCAAGTTGCTGATGCCGCACGTCTATCCCAGCTCGCTGATCGACGGGAAGGGGCCTTACACCGCTCAGGTTGCCAATGTCGCGACCAGCCAAGATCAGGCCATCGCGCTGGTCCGCCGGGCCAAGGCGAATGGCTTCACCGGCGTCAAGTTCTATGGGACCTTCGATGCACGCTGGCTTCCCGCCGCAATTGCCGAGGCGCACAAGCTGGGACTGCATGTGCACGGCCATATCCCGCATGGCATCCGTACCAGCGAGGCGATTGCCGACGGCTATGATGAGGTCACTCACATCAACTGGATCGTAATGGAAGGCGTGCCCGCCGACGTCCTGCCGACCGACAACGGCATCGGCCGCTTCGAAGGACCGGGGCGCTATGCCAAGGATATGGACATGAAGGGACCGGCGATGGCGGCGCTGGTCCAGACGATGGCGGCAAAGCACATCTATTCCGATCCCACGATGGTCGCCTTCGAAGGGCTCTACGTGCCCGATAACGGTGACCTATCGCCCAGCTACGCACCGTTCGTGGGCACGCTCCCTTCGTCGGTCGAGCGCGGCTTCCGCAGTGGCGGGTTCGCCGTGCCGGCCGGGCTGACCCGCGCCGATTACCGCGCCAGCTGGGCCAAGATGGTTGAGCTGCTCGGGCTGATGCACAAGGCGGGCGTGCCGATTGTCGCTGGGACCGACGGCAGCGGGATCGAGATCATCCACGAGCTCGAGATTTACCTGCAAGCCGGGTTCACCCCCGCCGAGGCACTGGCGGCGGCCACCATCGTGTCCGCACGGCTGGTCGGCGCAGACAAGACCACCGGCTCGATTGCGGTAGGCAAGAATGCTGACCTGGTGCTGGTCGAAGGCGATCCCGAAGCTCGGATCGGCGATCTGCGGCAGACCCGCTGGGTGATGATCGACGGCAAGCTGCTCAATGCGGATGATCTGAGAGCAGCGACCGGGTTCTCCGGAAGGCCACACTAATTTAGGGACTGTCCCTAAATTATCGGCTTTGCGGATGCTCTCCTGCACGTTGGGGGAGCAGCCGGGTCAGTGCGTCGCCAGCTGCAACGTCAGGCGTGGCCGCCTTGAGAGAGGCTGCTACCCGTCGTCAAACCCGTCCTTCCACAGCCGAGGCCATTGCCCCCATTGCAGCGCGGCACGGGCAGTCCCATATTCGCTTCAACACGCGGGATTCACCCGCTCGGCGCACTTTGGGCTGCCGCCAGATTGGAAATGCTATGAAACTCTACCCCCTGCTTCCCCTGCGCGACATAGTCGTGTTCCCGGGCATGGTCGTTCCGCTGTTCGTCGGGCGCGACAAGTCGGTTGCCGCGCTTGAGGCAGCGATGGCCAGCGAAGGCGACAAGGATATCTTCCTGCTCGCCCAGCTCGATCCGGGCTGCGACGATCCGGTCGAGGATGATCTTTACGACATCGGCGTGATCGCCACCGTGTTGCAACTGCTCAAGCTGCCTGATGGCACCGTGCGCGTGCT
>JAYTIS010000060.1:0-1952 GCA_043731725.1 Novosphingobium sp. | reverse complement strand
TTTGCCGATCAGCAGCAGCTGTTTCCTGAAATGCTGGCGATCACTGCCAAGCGGGTGACCGAACTTCGTTATGGCGAGAACCCGCACCAGCGCGCCGCGTTGTACGTGCCGGTCGGTCCGCACGGCCAAGGGATTGCGCAGGCTGAGCAGGTTCAAGGCAAGGAACTGTCGTACAACAATTACGCCGATGCCGATGCTGCGCTCGAACTGGCGTCCGAATTTCGCGGATCGGGCCCGGCGGTGGTGATCGTCAAGCACGCCAACCCGTGCGGAGTCGCGCAAGCGGGCAGTCTGCTCGAAGCCTGGCATGGAGCGCTGCAGTGTGATGATGTTTCGGCATTCGGCGGGATTGTCGCGGTCAACCGGCCGCTCGATGGACCAACTGCTGAGGCGATCTGCGCAATCTTCACCGAAGTGGTAGTCGCCCCGTCGGCCGATGCCGAAGCGCGCGCGGTGTTCGCGAAGAAGAAGAACCTGCGGTTGCTGCTGACCGGCGATTTGCCCGATCCGCGCCGCAGCGGCTTGCTGATCAAGCCGATCACCGGCGGGATGTTGGCGCAAAACCGCGACAATGCCGCGATTGGCCTGGACGATCTCAAGGTGGTGACTCAGCGCACGCCCAGCGATCAGGAGCTCAAGGATTGCCTGTTCGCCTGGACGGTAGCGCGCCATGTCAAATCGAACGCGATTGTCTACGCCAAGGACGGGATCACCGCGGGGATCGGGGCAGGGCAAATGAACCGCCGCGATTCGTCCCGGATTGCCGCGATGAAGGCGGCCGAGGCGGCGGAGAAGTTTGGCTGGGCCAGTCCGCGTACTCAGGGCAGCGCGGTTGCTTCCGATGCGTTCTTTCCATTCGCCGATGGCCTGCTCGCGGCCGCCGAGGCCGGGGCAACAGCTGTGATCCAGCCCGGCGGATCGATTCGCGACGACGAAGTGATTGCGGCGGCTGATGCAGCAGGTTTGGCGATGGTCTTTTCGGGAATGCGCCATTTTCGGCATTAACTAGCCACCGTTCACCGCAATATCGCATCCTTTCGCCGTAGCTCAGCGTATGACTATTGAATGTTCACTTGGCGGTAAGACAATTCTCCCCATGTGAGCGGTCAAGCGTTTTAACTTGGATTGAGTGATTCCCATGGGACTGTTTAAACCTGACCTTTACCGCGCACTCGGCCTAGGCTTTGTCCTCGGCTGCGCGGCTTTGATTGCGGTATTGGGCTCGCCGTTCAGTCACAAGAGCTTGGCTGAGCAAGTCATCCCATCAGCGACAGCCGCCACCGCCGCGCCCGATCTTCCCGATCAGACGCTGATCGGCGCTGACGAAGGGGCTTCGCGCTAGCAATTGCGGCAGCGCCTGCCTGTGCCTATATCGGGCTCATGGCCAGCCATCATCACCATCACGAACCCCTCGGCGAAAGCCTGATCGAAGCCGCGCAGCATGCACTGACCGATGCCGGCGAGCAGTGGACCGGGATGCGCGCCGAAGTGTTCGGCGCGCTCGCCGCGCAGAACCGTCCGGTTTCGGCTTACGACATCGCCGAATACGTCTCGAACGAACGCGGCAAGCGGGTGGCAGCCAATTCGGTCTACCGCATCCTCGATCTGTTCGTGGCGACCAACCTGGCGCGCCGAGTCGAAAGCGCCAACGCCTACATCGCCAACCCGCATCCCGGCTGCCGTCATGACTGCATTTTCCTGATCTGCGACAAATGCGGGCGCACCGTGCACATCGATGATGACAAGCTGACCGGTGCGCTGGTCGATGCGGCGCACAAGGCTGGCTTCGCGGATATCCGCCCCGTGGTCGAACTGCGCGGCGTCTGTGCGGATTGTGGGTCTTAGCCGAACTGCGTCAGGCTCAGTACGTTCCCATCGGGATCGGTAAACCAGGCCAACTTGGCACCGCCATCGGGTGAGGCCCAGACACCTTGAGCATCCTGCCCCATCCC
>JAYTIS010000059.1:0-1517 GCA_043731725.1 Novosphingobium sp. | reverse complement strand
AGCGGTGCCTTTGGCACGATTGACAACGCCGTCTATGTCCCAGGTTCGACCCGGACCGGGTTTGGCGCGCGCTACAAGTTCAAGCTGGCGGGCAAGGCTTTCACCGCCAAAGTGACGCTGTATAATGTGTTCGATGCGTTCCAGTTGGTGGCCTTGGGCAGCGGCGTCTATGGGTACAACACCCAGCGTAATGTGCAGGCCTATATCGCCGCCGAACTATGATCGCCATTTGCCAAGCGCGGGGTTAGTCCCCACCTAGGCGGCATGACCGCCACTCACTTGACCAACCGCGCCGTAATCCGCCTGACTGCCACCGAGCCAGAAGAAGACTTGCGCGATTTCATGCAAGGTCTGGTCACAAATGATGTTGCAGGGGCCTTGCCGGTATGGGCGGCATTGCTCACCCCGCAAGGCAAGGTGCTGTTCGATTTTCTGATCTGGGGCGACGGCGACGATCTTCTGCTCGATTGCGAGGCGGCGCAGGCCGAAGCGCTAATCAAGCGACTTTCGATGTACCGGCTGCGACGCAAGATCGGAATGGCGCTCGATCCGGCAGTGGGCGTGCATTGGCAGACCGGGTTGGACGACGCGCCCGATCCGCGGCTCGCCAGTTTAGGTCAGCGCTGGCTGGGCGCGATTGAGGGAGACAGCGCCGAGGCAGCATGGTTGGCGCACCGCTTGTCGCTAGGCGTATGCGAAGGCGCGGCCGAGCTGGGGGAGCTGCTGTGGTTGGAATGCAATGCGGTCGAGCTGAACGGGGTCAGTTTCACCAAGGGTTGCTATGTCGGCCAAGAGAACACCGCGCGGATGAACTGGCGGGCCAAGGTCAACCGCCGCCTGGTGGTGGTCCCGCTGGGCGAAAGCGACCCGGCACGGCAGCGGGCTGCCTATCCCGAACTGGGGCTGGCGGTCGATCACCGGCGGGTCGACACGATCAATCCGGCGCACACGCCCCGCTGGATGAAAACCGAGGAAATTTAATCCGCGACCGCATGCGCATGCGCGGCCGAATCGCTCAGCAGCTTCTCAGCCGTGAGCCGCGCCGCGTTGCGCGGCAGGTCGAGCGCCTTGGCCATCGCCCCGCCTAATAGCGCATCGCCCAATGCCATCAGGATTAACGCCAAGGTCGTTTCACGCATCCGCTCGATGCTTTCGACCCCCGGACCCAGCCGCTCAACCAGATCGTGCACTTCTTCGATAATCGGATCGAGTGCATCCTCGTTGCCCGACAGCAGCATCCACGAGGCCAGCGCGCCCGCGCCTTCCTTGCCAAACGCGTCGAACACCAGATCGACAATTTCGCGCGCTGAGCCAAGCCCGGCGCGTTGAGCAAATACTGCGTCGGCAATCGTGGCGCAGACGGTCCGCGACAAATGTTCCGCCAGCCCCTTTTGCAGCCCCAAAGCGGAGCCGAAGTGGTGCAGCAAGTTGGCATGCGTGCGCCCGATGCGCGCGGCGACGGCTTTGAGCGTGACCGCTTGTGGGCCAAGCTCGATCAGCAAGGCCCGTGCCGCCTC
>JAYTIS010000058.1:0-5155 GCA_043731725.1 Novosphingobium sp. | reverse complement strand
ATTCGATCGATGCGATGATCGACGAAATGCGCGAACGCAGCTTGGCCAATGATGCCGCGCTAGCCTTGCCTGGAGCGGACGATGCGCAAATCGACAGCTGAACGCGCAGCATACCTGATCGCCTTGCCCCAAGTCGAGCGGCGCAAGTTGCTGCGCGGCATGTCTGCGGGGCAGCGCAACCGACTGCGCCATTATTGGCAGCTTTGGGCCCACGAAGGGCAACTGCCTCCCGATTGCACGTGGACCATTTGGTTGATTCTGGCCGGACGAGGTTTTGGCAAGACCCGCGCCGGGGCTGAATGGGTACGCGCGGTGGCCGAAGCCGATCCCGCCGCGCGGATCGCACTGGTCGCCGCCTCGCTCGCCGAGGCGCGCAGCGTCATGGTCGAGGGAGCCAGCGGGCTGCTAAAGATCGCGCCGCGCGGCCAACGCCCAAAGTTCGAACCCTCGCGGCGGCAACTAACCTGGCCATCGGGCGCGCAGGCTACGCTTTATTCGGCTGGCGAGCCCGAATCGCTGCGCGGGCCGCAGCACAGCCACGCATGCCGGCCAAGCCCAGAAAGAGGGCTTCGTCAACGAAACCACTGTCCGGATTGACGCCGTATTGCACGGCGCGATCGAGGGGGAACAGGCCGCTCCTCCGGCCGCCCCAGCTGACGGTCAAACGTGGCTGGTCGGGGCCGGAGCAAGCGGCGTCTGGCTTGGCCAAGCCGGCAAGATTGCCGCACGTCAGTCCGGCAACTGGCTGTTCGTCACCCCACGTGACGGTATCAAGTTGCTCAATCGCTCTTCAGGGCAAGAAATGCGCTACTCCGGCGGCTGGAAAACCGCTGCGCGGCCCGCTCTGCCAAGCGGCGGTACTGTCATTGACGTCGAAGCGCGCGCTGCCATCACGGCCATCATCGCAGCTTTAACTACTGCTGGAATCGTTCCCGCAATTTGAGTGGCAGGCCGAAGAAATTCGGTCGAATTGCCCTATATGCCTTCCATTTGTGCTCAATCTGGGGTCGATTCAAGCGCTTCTCGGCTAAATCCGCGACATTATTGCAACAGTTCGAAGTTTTTGACGACTTGCGGGAACAATCGGTAAGCGATAGACGTTTCCCCTACTCGGTGGCTCAATCCTAAACACTAAAAGGGGAATACGATAATGCGCAAACTCGTCATAGGGATGGCATTGGCCTCCTCGGCGCTTGCGACGCCAGCACTGGCTCGCGACGATTCTTGGTATATCGAAGGCGATGCCGGCGGCACGCTGGTTGAAGACATGCAAAACGTAGTCAGCCCTGGTCTTGGCACTCTTAACTCACGGGTCGGTTACGATGTCGGTGGGATTATCGGTTATGACTTCGGCGGGTTCCGTCTCGAAGCTGAAACCAGCTATCGCCGCGCTTCACTCGATGGGTTCAATGTCTCACCGGCAATAACCTACACCCGTTCGGGCAGCACACTGACTGGCAATGTCAGTGCTCTCAGCTTCATGGTGAACGGTTTGCTTGACTTCGGTCCCGACGACGGCCTGCAGGGCTTTGTTGGCGGCGGTGCCGGTGTTGGCCGCGTCAAGGTGCTCGCCGATGCCCCTGGAACGACTTACGATTTCAATGATTCCGATACCGGGTTCGCCTGGCAGGCACTGGCCGGCATCCGCTATCCGGTCACCGACCATCTCGACCTTGGTTTGAAGTATCGCTTCTATAACCAGGACAAAGTAAATCTGGTTAGCAGCGGCGGTCGCGCACCGGACAATACGCGGTTCCGTTCGCACTCGATGATGCTGACGCTGGGCTACAACTTCGGTGGTGCTGTGGTGCCGATCCCTGTGCCGGTTCCGGTTCCTGTCCCTGTGCCCGCACCTGTTCCGGTGCCTGCTCCGGTACCGGCTCCGGTTTGCGAGAAGGGTCCATACATCGTGTTCTTCGACTGGGATAAGTCGGACATCACGCCAGAAGCGGCCACAATTCTGGATAGCGCTGTTACGGCTTATGCCAATTGCGCCAGTGTGCCGATTATGCTGGCGGGTTATGCTGACCGTTCGGGCAGCGTCACCTACAACCAGGGTCTATCGGAACGTCGCAACGCTTCGGTTACCACGTATCTCACCAGCCACGGTATCCCGGGTGGAGCGATCACCAGCCAAGGCTTCGGTGAAAGCAACAACCGCGTACCGACTGCGGATGGTGTCCGCGAACTGCAGAACCGCCGGGTGGAAATCACCTACGGTCCGGGTTCGGGCATGTAAGCTTCGCAGCAATGCGACAAAGATTGGGGGCCGGAGCAATCCGGCCCCTTTTCTGTGGGCACCGCTTTCTACCTAGCTGTCCACACTTGATCCGCCAAGAATCGCTAATCTGGATTGAACCCTCGGCCGCGCTTGTGAATGACTAGCCTTCGCAACTTTCGCGGTTTGATCAGACCACTCAGTCTGACCAATGCCTGCCCAATCAAGCGGTTTAGTTCATATTGCCTCACCAGCTGCTCGGGCTCGGTCTTCGCGGCTTGATTCTGCCAGCGGGTATTTGCGATAGGCGTAAATCCCGGCTGCCACCGCAATTGGGGATACTGCAAACAGCGAAAGGATGCCGGTCGGGAGGCTGCCGGTCAGCGTTGAGACACGCCCGGCAATATAGGGGCCTAGCGCTAGCCCGATCAGCGTGGTGCCGATAAAGAATGTGCCAGTGGCAGTCCCGCGCATGCGCGGCAAGACCAGATCTTGAACCGATGCCCCGGCCGCACCCAAGGCAGTGGCCGCCAGCATCTGCGCGCAGAACAACATGACGTAGAACAATTTCGGTTCAGACGCGAGAAACCCGATCACGACCGGCGCGATCGGCGCAATTGCACCGAATAGCACGACCGCGATCCGTCCCGAGGGGTTGGTCCGGCGCAAACGATCGGCCATAACACCGCCGATTGAAACGCCCAGGAATCCGGCGACAGCGCCGAGGCTGCCGAGGATGAAACCAGCCTGGGCCGGAGCGACCCCCAAATCGCGGATAGCGTGCGGAGCGGCCCAGAACCCGACTGCATAGGCAACAAACGAATTGAGACCGTAGGCCAGAACGATCGCCAGAAATGCCGGATTTCCGACAATTAAAGCGTATGCCGGGGCATCGCGCGATTTGAGCGTGCTGGCCCAGGAATAAACGGCATAGCTACCGATGCCCACCGCCACCCATTGCGCGATAGGTTCGCCAAGCGAGACCAGCCCCCACACCAGACCCGCAATCGTCGCCGCGACCAGCAGGTTAAGCAGCAATGTCCTCGGTCCGCGCAGGTACGCACCGATCAGGGTCAGCGGAGGGATTATCGCCAGCAGATCTTCGCCAAATGCTTTGAATGGTGCTGGATGAGGCGGGGTGGCCATGCCTTCAGAGCGCCCGCGCACCGGCTCGCGCAGGGTCGATACCCAGATGGCCAGCAGGATACCGGGAATTCCGACCACCAGAAACGCGGCTTGCCAGCCAGCCAGCCCATAGGGTCCGCCGCCGGGATAAGCTGCGTTCCACCGCTGCACGACCAGACCCCCGATCCCCAGCGAGAGACCGCCACCAATATACAGCCCAGTAGTATAGATCGCCAGCGCAGTGGCGCGTTTGGCCTTGGGAAACCAATCGGAAATCAGCGAATAGGCTGATGGCCCGGCAGTTGCTTCACCGATACCTACTCCGACCCTAGCGCCCGTCAGCATGATCCGATTGGAAGAAAGTCCTGAGAGCGCGGTCATCGCCGACCACAGGGTCAAACCTGCCGTAATTAAACGAACCCGGTTCCAATTGTCTGCCAAGCGGCCGATTGGAATTCCGAACAAGGCATAGAACACCCCAAATGCCGTACCGTAGAGAAATCCAAGATCGCCATCGGTTAAATGGAGATCGGCCTTGATATCTTCAGCCAGGATTGAAAGAATCTGGCGGTCAACGAAGTTAAGCACATAAACCAGCACCAGCACACCCAACACATACCAGCTATAGGGTTCGATCCGTTCCGTAAGGACTGGCTTGCTAGATTGTTCGGCCACCAAATTCTCCTTCATCGTCAATTTACATAGCGGATCGGATCATGCAGCCCGGCTTTGTCAAATCCTTCGCGCCGCAAGCGGCAGCTGTCGCACAACCCGCAGGCCGCACCATCGTCTTGCGGATCGTAACATGACCAGCACATTGCTGGATCCAGCCCGAGCCGCCGCGCTTCGAGCACTATTTCTGCTTTTCCCAAATATTGAAGCGGAGCGTGGATCGTGAACCCTTCGCCGCCCGCCCCAGCTTTGGTGGCCAGCTGCGCTAGGTCGGAAAAAGCGGCGATAAATTCGGGACGGCAATCAGGATAGCCTGAATAATCGAGCGCATTAACCCCGATGTAGATATCGCGCGCGCCGATCGCTTCGGCCCAGGCCAATGTGAGGGACAGGAACACCAGATTGCGCGCTGGAACGTAAGTGACCGGAATATCGGGCCCAACACCGTCCTTGGGCACCGCTAGGTCACCAGTCAGCGCCGAACCGCCGAACTGGCGTAGATCGAGCGGCAAGATGACATGCCGCTGCGCGCCCAGTTCGGCCGCGATGACCCGCGCAGAATCGATTTCGCAGCGGTGCCGCTGGTTGTAATCGATCGTCAGAGCGTACAGGTCAAACCCGCCTTCGCGAGCTAGCCCGGCGCAAACCATTGAATCGAGTCCGCCCGAAAGCAATACGACAGCCTTGCGGCCATGACCGGGTTGTCTTGCTTGCATTTTAAAGGGCTAGCCGTTGACCGCAACCAAGGCAATGGCACTAACCGCCGGTGCATTCCCCAACCCGACGCGCCTCAACTGAGAAGTCGAATGGCAAGCCATCGGCGATGCCCTGGCTGTCGATTTGGACCAGCCGGTCGGTTTCACGCCGCACCCGGGTTCGGCCATAGCCGCGGCCTTGGCAGGTGTATTGAACCACGACCTGTACCGGCCCATCTTCGACCACGAATGAGTCGCAATTCGCGCCTGGATGGCGCAGCTGGATCAGGTGGCGACCGCTGGCCACGCACAGCCGCCGCGGCGGGGTCCCGGTCCGTTCGCGCATTTCCCAACGGCCGCTTTCGAGCTGATCGAGCATAGCGAGCGACCGTCCGGTGCTATCGGCTGGTGTAGCCAATGCCAGCAGGGCCGCCGTTGCCGCCAG
>JAYTIS010000057.1:0-5110 GCA_043731725.1 Novosphingobium sp. | reverse complement strand
GACGCAATCTGCGCGGCCGTGGCCGAAGCCGCAGCATGAGCCTCGACATGCGCCCCGATTGCGAACGCTGCGGTACCGATTTACCCGCCGAAGCCCCCGGCGCGTTTATCTGCAGCTTCGAATGCACTTTCTGCGCGGTCTGCACCGAACAGCTTGATGACCGCTGTCCCAATTGCGGCGGCGAGCTGATGGACCGACCATCGCGGGCGGTAAAGCACCATGCCAAGAGCCCGCCCTCGACCGTGCGCAAGTTCAAAGGGTGAATTGGGTGAGGTTGGCACGTGTGCTTCGACAGGCTCAGCATGAGCGGGGGTGGGTACTCTGGGTTTCAAACCAAATCCCGTTCAGCCTGAGCCTGTCGAAGGCCACGCGCAGCCCTTGCGCCAAGCCCTGATGCCCCCGCCCCGCATCCTCACCATCGCCGGGTCGGACAGTTCGGGGGGCGCGGGGATTCAGGCCGACATCAAAACGATCACCGTGCTTGGCGGCTATGCGATGAGCGCGATCACCGCGATCACCGCGCAAAACACGCTGGGGGTGAGCGCGATCCACGTCCTTCCACCCGAACTGGTCGCCGCACAGATCGACGCCTGTATTTCAGATATCGGAGTCGATGCGATCAAGATCGGTATGCTCGGCTCGGCCGAAATTGCCGCAGTAGTCGCTGATCGGCTCGCCATGCAGTGCGCGCCAATCGTGTTCGACCCGGTGATGATCGCCACCAGCGGCGCAGCGCTCGCCGATGCCGAAACGATCGCGGCGTTCGACCGGTTGATGCAGCTCGCCACGCTGACCACGCCCAACGTAGCTGAACTGGCGGCGCTCGGTGGGCATGAAGGGATGGCCGCACGGGGCGTCGCTTACCTGGCCAAGGGCGGCGACGGGACCAGCGAGCGGGTCGAAGATATGCTGGTACTGCCCGGAGCGGAGCCGCAGGTGATGGCAGGCACCCGCATTCACACCCGCCACACCCACGGCACCGGCTGCACGCTCGCCAGCGCCATCGCAACCTATCTCGGCAAAGGCTTGCAGCTGCCCGAAGCAGTTGACCGCGCACGGCTATTCGTGCGCTCAGCCTTGCGCGCCGCGCCTGGATTTGGCGCAGGCGCAGGCCCGCTTGGCCACGGCGAAGCGCGGGGTTAACGCTTGCCCGCTCACTTCAAATCATAGAATTCCACAATCTTGGCCCAGGCGTCCTCGGCGGTTTCAACCCAGTGGAACAGGTCGAGGTCAGCGCGGTTAATCACGCCTTCTTCGGCCATGGCTTCGAAGTTGAGCACTTTGTTCCAAAACTCCTTGCCGAACAGCAGAATCGGAATCGGCTTCATCTTTCCGGTTTGGATCAGGGTCAGCAACTCCATGAATTCATCGAGCGTACCGAACCCGCCGGGGAACACCGCCACCGCCTTTGCCCGCAGCAGGAAGTGCATTTTGCGCAGCGCGAAATAGTGGAACTGGAAGGCCAGGTGCGGAGTAACGTACTTGTTCGGTGCCTGTTCGTGGGGCAGGACAATATTCAGCCCGATGGTCTCGGCCCCGGCATCGGCGGCACCGCGGTTGGCCGCCTCCATGATCGACGGACCGCCGCCTGAACAGACCACAAATTGACGCATTCCTTTTTCGACAATCCCGCAGTTTGAAGCGATCCGGGCCAGTTCACGCGCCTGATCATAATACTTCGAATTGGCGACCAGCCGCTGCACCACCGCCTTGCGTTCGGGGGTGGTGGCAGCGGCCAGCGCGGCTTCGGCCATCTCGGGTGCGGGAATCCTCGCCGAGCCATAGCAGACCAGGGTCGAGCCGATTCCGGCCTCCTCGAGCAGCATCTCACACTTGAGTAATTCTAGCTGGAACCGCACCGGACGCAGCTCCTGCCGTAGCAGGAAATCGGTGTCGCGGAAGGCAAGTTTATAGGCCGGGTCGCGGGTTTGCGGGGTTGAAACGACGTGCGCTTCGACGAACGAGGCCTCTTGCTCAGCTTTGTAAAAGCGCTGGCGGTGAAGCCGCTTTTCGTGTTTCTCTTCAGTCATTCCGGCCTTGTCGCCGTTGATCGCGCAGCTGTCAAAGCCGAACATCGGTGGGTCAACCTGATCGCAGATATCGAGAAAACTATGGATGCCCCGCGAGGATTCGAACCTCGATTAACGGTGTCAGAGACCGTTGTCTTACCTTTAGACGACGGGGCAACAGGCCGAGGCCTCTACGGCTGGCCTTGCGGCGCGTCAAGCGGGCGCGCGATGGGCGCTTGCCCCGCGCCGCCGCCCCGGCTATTCTTGCGTTCAGGTACTTGCCGCGAAGGGCAAGCATAAAAATAAGAGTGCAATTGCAATGGCGGACAATTCCCCGCCGGTACTGCGCGATCAGGAGGTGGATGGAAGCGAAGTCCAAGGGGGTCAAGCCGATCTGGCTCAAACCGCCCCGCTTCCCCGCGATCCCTCGTGCCGGCCCGGAGGCCGTAGCCAGACTGACGTGCCCCGTGCTGCTGCGGCAGCAACCGGCTGGCCGGTCGATACGGCACTACGCCCATCCCCCTTTCACCGCCAGGCCTTCGCCGCGATTGACTTGGGCACCAACAACTGCCGGTTGTTGATCGCGCGTCCGGCGGGCGATCACTTCACCGTCATCGACGCGTTCAGCCGGGTAGTCCGGCTGGGCGAAGGACTGGCGCAGAGCGGGCGGCTGAGCGAGGTCGCGATGGAGCGCACGCTCGGCGCGCTCAAGGTCTGTGCCGACAAGTTGCAGCGGCGCAATGTCCATCTGGCTCGTTCTGTCGCCACCGAGGCTTGTCGCCGGGCCGAAAACGGCGCCGAATTCATCGATCAGGTCGCGCGAGAGACCGGCATCCTGCTCGACATCATCAGCGCGCAGGAAGAAGCACGGCTGGCGGTGATGGGCTGCCACTTGCTGCTGGAAGAAGGCGACGGTCCGGCGATTATCTTCGACATCGGCGGTGGATCGACCGAACTGGTGCTGGTCGAAAGCCGCCAGGGCCTGCCGCCGCGCATCCACGATTGGCAAAGCGTCCCCTGGGGCGTGGTCTCGCTGACTGAAAGCTGTCCGCCCGAACCCGCCAGTGCACTGGACCGGGCCGAGCGCTATGACCTGATGTGCACCCTGGTGCGCAATAGTCTGGCCCCGTTCGCCGACCGCATGCGTGACGCGATCACGCGGGTCGCCCCGGCGCAGCCGCTGCGCTTGCTCGGCACCAGCGGCACTGTCACCACGCTTGCCAGTCTGCACTTGGGCTTGCCGCAATATGATCGCCGCGCGGTTGACGGGCTGATCATGCCGACGGACGAAATGAGCCAGCTGTGCCAGCGCCTCGCGCTGATGTCGCCCGACGAGCGCCGCGCGCAGCCGTGCATCGGGCGTGAGCGCACCGATCTGGTGGTGGCGGGTTGCGCGATTCTGCAGACAATCTTTGCGCTGTGGCCAGCCGACCGGCTGGGCGTGGCCGACCGCGGCATTCGCGAAGGCATCCTACGCTCGATGATGGCCGCAGGCGGAGCGGGCGAGAAGAGCCGCGCCGCGCTGCGCCAGGCCCGCCGGGGCCAGATATGATTCGCCGGGGCCAAATATGAGGGGCGCGGGTAAGGACCCGGTACGGCTGAAAACCGGGCGCGGCCGCACCGCCAGCAGCGCGCGCTGGCTGGCGCGGCAGCTGGCCGATCCCTATGTTCGTCAAGCCAAGGCCGATGGCTGGCGCAGCCGCGCAGCGTTCAAGCTGCTTGAGCTCGATGAGAAATTCCACCTGCTCAAGGGCGTACACCGCGTGGTCGATCTGGGGATTGCACCGGGCGGATGGAGCCAGGTGGTGCGCAAGCGGATACCTGCCGCTACCGTGGTCGGCATCGACTTGCTCCCGACCGAAGCGATCGAGGGCGTGACGATCTTCGAACTGGACTTCATGGCCGACACCGCGCCAGCGTTGCTGATTGAAGCGCTGGGCGGGCCGCCCGATCTCGTGGTGTCGGACATGGCCGCCAACACTGTCGGCCACAAGCAAACCGATCACTTGCGCACGATGGGCCTGGTCGAAGCCGCCGCACACTTTGCGATTGAGCAATTGGCGCCGGGCGGAGCGTTTGTGTCCAAAGTTTTGGCGGGGGGTACCGACGCTGAGCTGTTGGTGCTGCTCAAGCGCCATTTCACCACGGTCAAGCACGCCAAGCCGCCATCAAGCCGCAAGGATTCGTCCGAATGGTACGTGATTGCGCAGGGTTTCAAGGGGCGCACATAGCAAAAAGGGCGGAACCGAGCGGTCACGCCCTTTTATAATACTTGGTTTGAAGCCCTATTTCGCGGTCTTGAGGTAGGCGATCACGTTGGCGCGTTCCTGCGCATCGCTCAGCCCGGCAAAGCTCATCTTGGTGCCTGCGACATAACCGCTGGGATTGGTCAGCCAAGCATCTAGGCTGGCATCGTCCCACACCCCGCCCTTGGCCTTGAGGCCATCGGAGAAGGCAAAGCCAGCGCGGCCTTCACCCTTTTTGTCGCCGTAAATACCGGCGAGGTTCGGGCCCTGGCCGTTCGGCCCGCCCGGAGCAATCGTGTGGCACGAGGCGCACTTGGCAAAACTCTTCTGGCCTTTGGCGGCATCGCCAACCAGCGCGACGGCCGGAGCAGCGGCCCCGGCGGCAGGCATCGCCGGCACCTTGGGCAGAGGCAAGTTCGAGCCCTGCGCGTTGAGGTAGACCATCACGTTGGCCCGTTCCTGCGGATCGGTCAGCCCGGCAAAGCTCATCTTGGTCCCGCTGGCAAAGGCGCTCGGCGCTTCGAGCCAGGCGTTCAGGCTGGTCCAGTCCCACTTGCCGCCCTTGGCCTTAAGCGCGTCCGAGAAGGCAAAGCCGCCGCGGCCCACCGCGATGCCATCGCCCAGAATGGCGTACAGGTTCGGTCCCTGTCCGTTGGCGCCGCCTTGGTTGATGGTGTGGCAACTCATGCACTTCTTGAAGCTGGCTTCGCCCTTGTGGACGTCGGCGGTGGCGAGCAAAGCTTCGATCGGCGGGCCGGCCGCAGCGCCGCCGGCTGCTTCATCGTCGGACACGCCAGCAATCTTGTAACCCGCCTTTTCAGGCTTTTTGAACTTGCCAGCTTCAAAATAATGCCC